>NZ_LZMI01000105.1:0-76494 GCF_001665475.1 Gordonia sp. 852002-51296_SCH5728562-b
AACTCTTCGTCGTCGAGTCGGTCGAGTTCGGTCCCGGTGATGCTGCCACCCGACGTCATACCGAGGTCGGCGACGACCTTGTCGGCCACCACCACGTTGTCACCGGTGGCCACCTTGACCGTGATGTGCAGGTTGTCGAGATCTTGAAGTGATTGTGCCGCCGATGTTTTCGGTTGGTCCAGGAACACGAGGAAACCGACAAGGGTCAGCTCACGTTCGTCGTCGTCGCCGACCTCGGTATGACGTCGGGTGGCAGCATCACCGGGACCGAACTCGACCGACTCGACGACGAAGAGTTCACCCGAGCGGCCCGGGAGCGCACAGTGTTCGCTCGAGTCACACCGGAGCAGAAGGCTCGGATCGTCAGTGCGCTGCAGACGCACGGACAGTCCGTCGCCTTCCTCGGCGACGGGGTCAACGACGCCCTGGCCCTGCATCGCGCCGACGTCGGCATCTCGGTCGACAGCGCCACCGATGTCGCCAAGGATTCCGCGGATGTGGTTCTGCTGGAGAAGGACCTCGGGGTGCTCGCGCGGGGTGTTGCCGAGGGACGACGCACCTTCGCCAACACGATCAAGTACGTACAGATGAGCGCGTCGAGCAACTTCGGCAACATGTTCAGCGCGGCGGGCGCCTCTGCGGTGCTGCCGTTCCTGCCGATGATGCCGAGCCAGATCCTGCTGAACAACCTGCTCTACGACTCGAGCCAGCTCGCGATCCCCAGCGACCGGGTCGACGCCGAAGCGCTGCGGTCGCCGTCGCACTGGGATATCGCCGCGATCCGGCGGTTCATGGTGTTCTTCGGTCCGATCAGTTCGCTGTTCGACTTTCTGACCTTTGCCGCGCTGATCAAGATCTTCCACGCTCAGGCCACCGAGTTCCACACCGCATGGTTCGTGGAATCGTTGGCGACTCAGATACTGATCGTGTTCGCGATCCGCACTCGTCGTATTCCTTTCTTCCGCAGCCGTCCGTCGCCGCTGTTGATCGCGGCGGTCGGGATCGTGCTGGTGATCGGGGTTGTGCTGCCGTTCACCCCGTTGGCCAGGCCACTCGGTTTCGTGGCGCTACCGGCGTCGTTCTACGTGTTCCTGCTCGTGATGGTGATCGGTTATCTCATCGTCGTGGAACTCGCGAAACACGTGTACTACTCGACCGCGACGTTCCGACCACAGCTGCCGCCGCGCTGGCGTGGGCTTCAGCACCGCCTGGAACGCCGTTCCTCACGCTTCACCGCTGTGGTCTGACCGAGCGTGGGTGCGACCGGGAGTGGGTGTGAGCGGGAGTGGCACCACGAAAGCACTTGCGAAAGAATGTCATTCGGCGCAGCCCGCGGTTCCCGCAACATAGAATCCGAGAGCAAAAGCAGGACCTCGGAGTGGATGTGCAGAATTCACGATCGTCGATAATCAAATCATTCCGGGTGTACGACCCGGGCCACACCTGGCTGATCTATGCCACGTCGACGACGATCGCGACGGCGTTGGGGATTCTGGTTGCCCACTTCGTCATCGTGGCCACCCACGGACCCGACATTCTGCTGGTGACAGGCGGAATCATCGGCATGGTCGCCTTCGGAGCGACCGGTGACGTCACCGCGAAAGCCCGCTGGCTGACGTCGGTGACCGTCATCGTCCCGGGGCTGGCCGCAGCGGCTCTGGGCGTCGTCCTGACGCATCATTCTCCCGCTGAGATCGTCGTGTCGATACCCATGGCCGGATTCTGTATCTGGGTACGACGATTCGGTTGGCGCGGCCTGGCCGTCGGCGGTGTCACCTTCTTCGCCTACCTGATGGCGATCTTGGCCATGCGAGAACCCGGCGCGAACCTGCAGCAGATTCTTCTTGTCGTCGGAGGTGCACTCATCTGCGGTGTGTTGCTGCGGACTGTGATGCTGATCGCGTTCCCGGCTCGCCGACTCAAGCTGCACCTGCGGCAGTTTCGAGCGTCGTGCGCCGAAGCGCTCGAGCGGTCCCAACGACCCGGAACCGACGCCGAGATCCTCGTGCCGGTGAATCACCTGCCCGACCTCACCCTTGCCATGGCCGGGTGGCTGCAACAGTTCGACGTCGCATCGCTCGGAGTCGACCCGAACACGCTGCGCCGCAGCATGTTCGACGCACAAAGCGCAACCGAGCTGGCATGCGAACAGTTGCAGTCTCTGACGAAATCGGGTGTCGATCCGCATTCGGATCCCGCGCTCGCCGGTGTCCTCGATGCGCTGATGACCGTCGTTCGCGGCAAGCCGTCCAGCAACGACGCCGCGGCCGCGGAACCTACGGCACGCTCGGCGATCACCACGGTCGACCCGTCGACTCCACTAGGCCTTGCAACGCTTTTCGTCTCCCGCGCGCTGCTGGCACAACTCGACCTCGACGACGCCGCGCGCGGGGATGCCGACCGTGATGACCTCAGCCCGCCGGAACCCGACGTGTCCGACGCCGATGTTTCTGATGCCGATGTTTCTGATGCCGAGGTGTCGAATACCGATGCGTCCACTACCGAAGGGGCCTTCACCGACGACCACGTCACCAATAGCACTGCGGCCGTGATGCGTTGGTGGGACCACCTGCGGCCCACCTCGCGGATGGCGATTCAGGTGATGGCGGCGACCGCCATCGCAGCGGGCGTGGGACAGGCGATCGCGGCGGGACGCTGGTACTGGGCGGTGATGACGACGTTCATCGTCTTCATGACTGCCGCCACCCGGGCCGACGTGCTGACCAAATCGTCGTGGCGCGTTGTCGGGACCCTGGTGGGGGTGGCGTTTGGTGCGGTGGTGGCAATCCTGCTGGTCGGTCATCCGCTCCCGCTGTCCATCCTCTTCTTGGTTTGTGTGTTCTTCGGCTATTACTACCAGGGCGCCAACAACGGTATGCCCACCATCTTTTTCACGATCCAGTTCGCGGTCATCTACGCTCTCCTGGGCTTCCACAACTGGACGCTCGCCTTCGTTCGACTCGACGAAACCATCGCGGGTGCGATCGTCGGCGTGGTGTGCGCTTACATCGTCACGTCGCAGCGATCCGACGGTGCTGTGGCCGCCAGCGTCGACAAATACTTTGCGGCACTTGATCATCTGATCGTGTCGTGCGGTGAGGCGCAGACGTCCGCGCATCAGTCGAAGCCCGTCGTCGACGCGGCGATCGCCCTCGACAACGCGCATCACGCGGTCCGCTCGACGCTGTCGAACATGGCGGCGGCGATGCTCGTCGGTCTCGGTGCACGACGCCGCGCTCGTTCACTACAACTCGGGCGCCTCACTCGAAGTGCACACGTGCTGGCGCAGACATCGAGTGCACTGTCGGCTGACCCGTCGCTGGTGTACACCGGGCACGACGCCGAGGTGGTGAGAGCCGCGGTCACCCGGCTGCGAACCGACGCCGAGGACCTCCATCAGATCTTTCTGGAACAACCCGTGACACACGCCGAACGAGGTGAATCGTTGGCGCGGTTGCTCAGTGGCGTCGACGCCCGACCGGATACCGCCCGCGGCGCAGGTGTCGCCGCGTCGGTGCGCCTGGACCATCTCCTCCGTACGCTTCCGGCTACCGTCGCCGCTCCCGTCGCGTCTACTGCTCCGAGCCGACAATGACACCCACACACCGATGACTTCTGCGGCACCACAAGGTCTATCCACGCGTCAGACACAACGACGAACGGACGCAGACCATGAGCATCGCCCATCTACTCGGCGTCGTTCCCGTCAGCGACATCGATCGCGCAGGCGACTGGTACACGCGGCTTTTCGGGACGACTTTCACCAACAACCCCATGCCCTCACTGGTTGAATGGCAGGTGGTCGACGGCGGTTGGGTGCAGGTCCACCTTGACGCCGATCGCGCGGGCAGCGCGCTACTCAACTTTGCGGTCGACGACCTCGACGCACATCGGGTCGAACTGGCCGACCGCGGCTTGGCCACCGGCGACGTCGTCGAGGCAAACAAAGGTGTGCGACTGTCGGAGATCACCGACCCTGATGGCAACACCATCCGGCTCATCGGCGGCTTCCGCGTCGACTACTGACGCAGGGTTCGTGTCGAATCGGGCGACGAGCCCTTCGACACGCTCGCAAGCTCTCTGCCCAGGGACCGCCGAGCGTATCGAGACTCCTGAGCGATGCGGATCTCGTTCAGCGCGAGCTGGATTCGGTGCGCTGCGCTGCGCGCTTCGCTTGGGCGCACTGCCAGAGGTAGCGAGGTGACGGGGGGAACCAGCCCAGTTGCTGTCCCATCCCGAGGTCGTCACGGTTGGCCCAGTGTTCGGCGCACAGCCCGTCGCGCATGCGGAACCAGTGGGTCTGGGTTACCGCGAAGGTCTTGTCGGTCGGCGCGAACACCTGCTCCACGCGGCCGGCGGCGTCGTAGACGACGAACGGTCCGCGGTGTGTGCCGGACATCGTCGCGTGGACGACCACCAATTCGCAGTCGACGACGGCGACATGCGGTTCATGACGCAGATCCGGGAAGGCGGCCCGCAACCAGAGCGCGGACGCCCAGAACGCTTCCGGACCCACGCCGCGACAGTTCGGTGGCTCCGCGTGCGCCTCCCGATTCACCGCATCGGGATGCATCGTCGCGTCGAACGCTGCCCGGTCGCCGGCACCCATGTCGGTCACTGCGCGAACGGCGACCACAGCTGGTTCCTGAATACTCATCACGACCTTCGACTTTCGATACATAATGACTGTATTGAAAACCTAGTATTGATTACAGGGTGACTGGAGTCAATAGAAGGCGAGGCTACGACGCGTCGGGGCGACGCGACCAGGCCCGTGCCCGACGGCGTCAGATCGTTCTGTCCGCCACAGAGTTGTTCGAGCGCAACGGTTTCGGAGTCACGGTCGCCGACATCGCAGACGCCGGCGATGTCTCCCCCGAAACCATCTACAAGTCGTTCGGCGGTAAGGCTGGACTCATCAAGGTCGCCTTCGACCAGGCATTGGCCGGCGACGACCTAGAAGTCGAGGTGGCCGACCGGCCGGAGACCCGGGCCGTCGAGACCGAACCCGACCCCCGCCGCAAGCTCGAGTTGTACGTGGCGGCAGCGGTGCCGCGGATGGTCCGTGCCGGACGCCTGATGCTTGCGATTCGCGACGGCGCGCGCACCGATCCAGCACTACGCGAGCTGTGGACGACTGCGCTACAGCAGCGACTGTTCGGGATGACCAAATTCGCCGAGCACCTCGCCGACTCCGGCAGCCTGCGGGCCGGGGTCACCGTCGAACACGCACGGGACACGCTCTGGACTTTGATCGCGCCGGAACTCTATGAACTGCTTGTTGTGATGCGTGGCTGGACGATCCCCGACTACCGGGACTGGATGGTCCGCGCGATGATCGCCGAACTGGTCTGAGCCCAACTGCTTCGGGCTAAGTGGCATCGCGGGTGTATGAGAGCCGATGACGGGAATCGAACCCGCGTATTCAGCTTGGGAAGCTGATGTTCTGCCATTGAACTACATCGGCGTGCGAGGTCTGCTCGCGAACGACAGCCTAGCAAACCCAGGCCCCGATGACGGTGACCGGCCGCGATGTCGCGGCTATCCTCGCGACCAGGCTCGCGCATGCACCAGCGCGACGCTGCCTGCTACATACAGCTACAACAGTCACACGACGACGGGGGAGACTAGTCATGGAGTACCGCAACCGCACAGCGTTGATCACCGGGGCGAGCGGAGGTATCGGCGAGCAGTTCGCCCGCGCACTCGCGGCGCGTGGTGCCGACCTGATCCTGGTCGCCCGCAGCGAGGACAAGCTGGTCGCGCTCGCCGACGAGTTGGCATCACGCCACGGTGTCCGCGCCGAGGTCATCCCCGCCGACCTCTCCATACCAGGCGCAGCCGACAAGGTGGTCGCCGAAGCCGATGGCCGTGGACTGCGTGTCGACATCCTGGTCAACAACGCGGGCTTCGGCACGTTCGGATACCTTGCCGACGCCGACCCGTCGCGCATCCGCGACGAGGTACAGCTCAACGTCGGCGCACTCACCGACTTCACGACGATCTACCTCAAGCGCATGGCCGACGCAAGCACGGGAGCGATCGTGAACATCGCCAGTAATGCTGCGTTCCAACCGGTTCCGAGCATGGCGGTGTACGCGGCCACCAAGGCATACGTGCTGTCGCTGAGCGAGGCGCTCTGGTCGGAGGGCAAGCGCAAGGGCGTCCACGTCCTCGCCGTCTGTCCCGGAGCCACCGACACCGAGTTCTTCGACGTTGCAGGCGACGGCTCTGCGATGAAGTCGCGGCGCACCACCGAGCAGGTCGTCGACACCGCGTTCAAGGCGCTCGACGCCGGAAAGCCAAGCGTCGTCGACGGTCTCGTCAATCGGATCGGCGCGTACGGTGCACGGTTCGCTCCGCGTCGGCTTGTGCTCGCGATCGCCGAGCGCGCCGTGAGCTGAGCAAGTAGTCCATTACCGGCGCCAACCCGCGGCGGACGGAGTAAACCGATTGCCATGCGATCGATTTGGGGAATGCTGGCCGCGGTGTCTGTTCTCGTCCTCGCGGGCTGCGCCACGGATTCGGGCACCGCGACGACCACCAGCCAGCACAAGTCGAGCGTCTCGGCCGTCACGGTGACGGTAACCTCATCGGCGCAGACGCCCACGGCGACGGTTACCGCACCGCCGCAGACGCCCACGGCTGCCCCGGTCAACGAGGGCGCCCAGTGCGGCCCGATCGGGGCGACGGCAGTATTCGCGGACGGCTCGACGGCCTACTGCTCACGTCTCGCGGGTACCGATAACACGGTGTGGTCCAGTGTTCAGGGCGTCGCACCCAATCCGAACCTGCCTCAAACCACCACTTCAGGGCCGTCGATAGGCGACCAGTGCATCGGGGCGGACGTCGGCCGGACAGCCGTCGACGCCAACGGCAACGCCATCATCTGCACCAACTATCAGTGGCAACTCAACACAGGGCAGACGCCCGAGCATCGCTGGGCCGACGACCAGCGGGCGTGGTCTGACTGCATCCAGACCAAGACAACTGAGGAGTGCCGCGCAGAGCTCAATTCCGGGGGTTGAGGCGCCCTGCGTCGCACGGTCCGTCCGGATGACCCGCTGTAAGACTGCAGAACGCCGTCGTCGTACCTGCACCACACACCGTCCGATACGCTCGCAGGCGTGCTGCTCTCCGATCGCGACATCCGCTCCGAGGTCTCCGACGGCAACCTGTCGATCGACCCGTTCGATCCTGCTCTCGTGCAGCCGTCGAGCGTCGACGTCCGGCTCGACAACCTGTTCCGGGTCTTCAACAACACCCGCTACACCCACATCGACCCCGCACAGCGGCAGGACGAGCTGACGACTCTCGTCGAACCCGCAGACGGAGAGCCGTTCGTGCTGCATCCGGGCGAGTTCGTCCTCGGCTCGACGCTGGAGATCTGCAGCCTGCCCGACTACCTGGCAGGCAGGCTGGAGGGCAAGTCGTCACTCGGCAGGCTCGGCCTGCTGACACATTCGACGGCAGGCTTCATCGATCCGGGCTTCTCCGGCCACATCACGCTCGAACTGTCGAACGTCGCCAATCTGCCGATCACGCTCTGGCCCGGAATGAAGATAGGGCAGCTCTGCCTGTTCCGGCTCAGCAGCCCGTCGGAGAATCCCTACGGCAGCGCCGCGGTCGGATCGAAGTACCAGGGCCAGCGCGGCCCGACGCCGTCGAAGGCGTATCTGAACTTCATCCGCGACGCCGACCGCTAGCCAGCGCCGGATGTGACGCGGTGTTGTCCCGCGATTCGCCCGCAGGGTGACGCGGATTTAGTTGTCGTTCAACACCTGAACACGACGTTCATACGCGCGCCTGCGACTGGTCACGTGCTCGTAGCGAATTGGCAGATCGGCCCACGTAGTCACTTCAGGTATGAAGCTGACAGTGATCGGGTGTGGATACCTGGGGGCGACACACGCAGCGTGTATGGCCGAACTCGGACACGACGTGCTCGGCGTCGACGTCAATCCGGAGAAGGTGGCGCGCCTGTCGTCGGGGGAGGTTCCGTTCTTCGAGCCCGGGCTCGCAGACATCCTGCGCCGCAACATCTCTGCGGGCAGACTTTCGTTCACCACAGAGGCCGACGCCGCTGCTGCGCACGGTTCGGTGCACTTCATCGGGGTGGGTACACCGCAGCGTGCGCGTGGGCATGCGGCCGACACGTCGTTTGTCGAAGGCGCGGTGGACGCACTGGTGCCACATCTGCGTGGTGACCACCTGATCGTCGGGAAATCGACTGTGCCAGTGGGTACTGCCGCGTCGTTGGCGCATCGGATCAGTACGTTGACGGCCCCGGATGCCACGGTCGATCTCGCCTGGAACCCCGAGTTCCTGCGCGAGGGCTACGCCGTCGAAGACACACTGCGTCCTGATCGTCTGGTGATCGGCACCGATCCGGACTCCGACGCGCGGGCCGCACGCGCGGTGCTGCGCGACGTGTACCGCACGATCATCGATACTGGGCTGCCGGTCATCGAAACCGACTGGTCCACAGCAGAGTTGGTGAAGGTCTCCGCGAACGCCTTTCTCGCGACGAAGATCTCATTCATCAATGCGATCAGTGAACTCTGCGAGATCGTCGGTGCGGACGTCTCGACGCTCGCCGACGCGATCGGTCACGACAAGCGGATCGGGCGCCGATTCCTCAACGCGGGCCTCGGATTCGGCGGTGGATGTCTGCCCAAGGACATTCGCGCATTCGAGGCGCGCGCCGAAGAACTCGGAGCGCATGGTGCTCTTCGTTTCTTGCGCGAGGTCGACACGATCAACATGCGACGACGATCCGCGATGGTCGACCTCATCGCGCAGGTATGTCCGCGAGAACTGTTGGGCGCCAACATCGCGGTCCTCGGCGCGGCATTCAAGCCGGAAAGTGACGACGTGCGCGATTCACCCGCACTGAGTGTTGCAGGACAATTGGCGCTGCGCGGGGCGTCGGTCACCGTCTTCGACCCGAAGGCGAACGCCAACTCTCGGCGGATGTATCCGATGCTCGGCTATGCCGATTCGGCTGCCGAGGCCGCCCAGGACGCCGACGTCGTCGCGATTGCCACTGAATGGGCACAATTCGTGCATATGGCGCCATCCGAACTCGATCCCGTTGTGCGGTCACGTGTCATCGTCGACGGTCGCCGCTGCCTGGACCCACAGTCGTGGCGGCGGGCGGGATGGTCGTACGCCGCGCTCGGCGGCGCAACGGCGAGCCACGATGGCAGGTTCGGCGCAGATCAGCGGGCTTCGGTCGGTCTCGGCTGTCTGTCCTTCGAAGATGCGACACAAGTGGTCCACCGCTGACGTCATGCTACGTTGAACACTCAGAACTGCGGGGAGTGGTCAAACGAGCGTGCTCAGGTGCACTGAGCGCGACTCACGAGAATGTGCGTGGGGTTTCTCGATGACGGGGACTACCGAACTATGGACGACGGGGTGATCCCGAACGGGGTGATCAATGACGGGCGGGTTGTCGACGCGTCCGTGATCACTCGTGTCTCCGACCACCTCCGACGCCGTCACTCGACGCTCGTCGACTCCTTCGCTGTGGTGAGCGTCACCGAGGATGGCGTCGAGGTGACACTCGTCGAC
The DNA here is from genome assembly GCF_001665475.1 of Gordonia sp. 852002-51296_SCH5728562-b. Classification (NCBI taxonomy): domain Bacteria; kingdom Bacillati; phylum Actinomycetota; class Actinomycetes; order Mycobacteriales; family Gordoniaceae; genus Gordonia; species Gordonia sp. 852002-51296_SCH5728562-b. The sequence goes on from NZ_LZMI01000105.1 coordinate 9,577, forward strand.
GTCGAGTCCGGCACGGCCTTCGCGAGCAGACGTGCTTCCGGCACAAGCGGAGCCGACCTCGACGCTCTCATCTCCGATCACCTCGTGCGCGCGGGACGCGTCGACGGCCCTGACTCCGACGAGTGGACAGCGGAACTGCGCCTACTGAGCCATAGGGGCCGATACCGCCTCGCCGAGTCCGACGGCACGTTCATTATGGGCGAGCAGTACGTTCGACTGTTCCGTGTCACACGACGCGACGTCGCACAGTCGACGCTCGCCTGCGCCGAGCACGTGCCCGACGCTGTCGCGCAATGCGCCGACTCGACGGGCCGCACGGTCAGCGCGATGGTGTTCGATTCAACGCACACCGTGTGGCCTGGACTCCCGGAATTGCTCGCGCCGGTCACCGACGTCCCGATCGTGGTTCTCGACGACGTCACGCTGGCGCTGCCCGCTGCCGCCGAGCAGGGGTCCACCGCCGCATGTGAGCCCGAACCCGTGGCCCAGACCACCGACCACGTCGAGATCCACCGCGAGTCGGTCGCGGAGGTGGCTGAAGACTCCGTCGCGGACGTCGCTGCCGACCCGGTCGCAGAAGTTCAGGGCGACGCCGTTGCGGAAGTCCCTGGCGACTCGTTTTCAGAAGCCGGCAGGCAGCAGTCACCGCTCGCCCCGCCGCAGCGATCGGTCGACAACGAGTTCGACGTGACCGATCGGATCGAGCCAATCCGGCTCGCATACTCCGATCAGTCGGCGCCCTCCTATCTGCCGACCGCCGGTCTTCAGCACAACGCCGGTCTTCAGCACAACGTCGAAGACTTTTATCAGGCTGACGGCTTCGTTCCGATATCGCCCAGCATCGAGCCTCGCGGCCACGACGCCGCAGCGGTTGACGAGACGGCAGTTGACGAGACAGCGGTCGGTGGGGCAGCGGTTGATGCGCCGACGGGGCGCGGTCGGAAGAAGATCCTGATCGGTGTCGGAGCGCTCGGCGTCGTCGGAGTTGCGGTGGCTGCCACCGCACTTGGGCTCAGCGGCGGTTCCGCGTCGCCCTCGGCGTCGAACCCGGTCACCACGACGCACAGTTCGACGACAACACAGTTGTACGCAGACCTTGCCGACCTCAACGAGGCCCGCGCACCCGCTGCCACCTACGTGCCGCCGCCTCCTCCACCCGCACAGACCGAGGAATCGCGGCGCGCGGAACAACCGCGCCCGCGCAGCAATGCGCGGCCGAAACCCAAACCGCGAGCGGTCATTCCACTACCCGGAGGATTGCCGCCGATCGTCGTTCCCTGATCGCTTTCGTCCCTTGGCGGGCGGGCTCTGACGTTCTCCCCGGAGGTCGAGCGGATCCTGATCGACGGAGTCGTCGGCGATGGCGAGATAGTCGTCGAGCTGACGAGCCATGTCGCGATCGAGTGCGCGGTCGAGGGCGTTGTGCGCGATCGTCGAACCAGCTCTTCTGAATTCGACGAGAAGGTCACGCACCCAATCTGCTTCGGCTGGGGTCTGCGGTATCCAACCGTCCTTGTACTCCTCGGCGATCGTCCCGCGTCCAGCCGAAATGAGTGCCTCCGCAACCGAATCCATCTGCGTACTGAGGTTCTCATGTACGGAGAGAATCGAATTCAGCGTCAGACCGCGGCGGACGAGGCGAGCATATGCGTCGATGGTGTCCTGATCGAGCACGGTGAACGACGTCGGGGGATCTGCCGTCCCTTCGGGCTTGATCAGGCCGAGGTCGATCAATCGCGTGAAGTACGCGGGGTTGCTGTTGTTGAGCAACTCGCGAAGCTCGTCGGCGCTGACCGAGGTCTTCGTCGTGTTCCCCCACGGGGCGGCAACCACCTCGCGAAGTCCGAGTACGTCGGCGAGGTCGTCGCCGCGCTGGATTCCGGTGAGGAATTCGCCGATGTGCCGAATGGTGAATCCGCGACGGAGCAGATCGTTGATCACTCTGAGGCGATCGAGGTGGAGGTCGGTGTAGATCGCGATCCGTCCCCGGCGCAATGGCCTGGGCAATAGTCCGCGATCCTGATATCCGCGGACGTTGCGTGTGGTGGTCCCGGCAACCCGCGCCAGATCGTCGATCCGGTATTCGTTGGTGGCCTTGTCGTCGCTGCTCATCGCGCTCATTCTCGCATCACGAGCTCAGACCGCGGACCACCATGGCCAACACGTGCTCGTAGTTCTCGGTGGGATCGATCGTCGGGGGATGGGTGCCCGCCAGCTCCAACGACACGGCTCCGTGCACGCAGCTCCACACCTGCATCGTCGCCTGGTACGGATCGATCTTCATGAGTAGTCCCGCGTTCTGGCCGTATCTGATGTGGTCGGTCAGCACCGCGAAGGCGTGGTCGGCGACGTCGGAGTCGGGATGGTGCTCGCGCGAGAACATCAGCGAGTACGCGACCGGGTAGCGCCGTGCGAACTCCCGGTACGCCCTGCCGCTGTGCGCCAACCTCTCTCGGGCGTCGTCGTCTGTCACGTCGATCATGCGCGCGAACTCGACGAAGGCGTCGCTGACCAGGGCGTCGAGGAGCCCTTCCTTGCCGTCGAAGTGGTTGTAGACCCCCATGGGTGCGACGCCGGCGTCGGTGGCGACCGCCCGAACGGTGAGTCCGGCGACACCGTCTTGTTCCAGAATTCGACGCCCCGACGCGATGAGATTCGTGCGTACCTCGGTCGCCGGGGTACGACGCGTACCTCGTGTGGAAGCCATATTGACAACCTACTAGAACGGTGTTCTTCTAGATAAGAACGCTGTTCTACAACAGTAGAACAGCAATCCACTTCGAAGGGAAGTCCCATGCGTTCTCGCTGGTTGGCGTTGTGTGCGCTGTGTTTGGCTGAGCTCTTGGTGATGGTCGACAACACGATCGTCAATGTCGCGTTGCCGACGATGTCGCGCGATCTCGGGGCGGGGATCTCGGGCTTGCAGTGGATCGTCGACGCCTACACGCTCGTCTTCGCCGGGCTGCTTCTCACCGGCGGCTACCTCGGCGACCGGTTCGGGCACCGCCGGATGCTCCTGGTGGGTATCGCGGGCTTCGCCGGGGTGTCGGCCCTGGCGGCGTCGTCGAACACACTGGGTCAACTGATCGCCGCGCGTGCCGGCCTTGGGGTGTTCGCGGCGCTGGTCTTTCCCGCGACGCTTGCTCTGATCGTCGCGATCTTCCCGGAAGGGAAGCAACGCGCCACGGCGGTCGGGATCTGGGGCGCGACGTCGGGAATCGCCGTGGCGATCGGGCCGGTGCTTGGAGGGTGGCTGCTCGAGCACTACTCGTGGGCGTCGGTGTTCTGGGTCAGCCTGCCCATCGCGGCCGTGACCGCTATCGCGGTGGTCGCGGTGGTGCCCGGTACGCGACCGGAATCGGTGTCGCGGTTCGACGTCGTCGGCCTGGTGCTGTCGGTCATCGGACTCGGCCTGCTGACCTATTCGGTGATCGAAGGCCCTCACCACGGGTGGACCGACGCACGAACCATCCTGGGACTCGTTGTGGCGATTGCGGTTATCGGACTCTTCGTGTGGCGTGAACTCGTGGTGGCGCACCCGATCCTCGACGTCGCGCTGTTCGCCAACCGCAGGTTCGCTGCAGCAGCGGGAATGGTGGCTGTCGCGTTCTTCTCGCTGTTCGGTTTCATCTTCCTGATCACCCAGTTCTTCCAGGCGGTGAAGGGGTACGGACCGTTCGAAGCGGGCCTGCGCACACTGCCTTTCGCGCTTGTGACCGCGGTCTGCTCCCCGGTAGCCATGGCGCTGGCACACCGATTCGGGCCCCGCTGGGTGGTGACCTCGGGAGCTGTCCTGATGTCGGCAGGCTTTGCGTTGGTGGAGATCTCGTCACGGATGTCGGGCTACTGGGAACTCATCATCTGGTCGATGGCGCTGATGGCGGCGGGTCTCGCCGCTATCACGGGTCCGTGCACGCACGTGATCATGAGCTCGCTGCGACCGGAGCAGGCGGGTGCCGGTAGTGCCGTCAACGACACGACGCGTGAGATCGGTGGAACACTGGGCGTGGCCGTGCTCGGCTCGGTGCTCACCTCGGTGTATGCGTCGTCCGTATCGGAAAGGATTGGCGCACTGGGACTTCCGCGTCACATTGCCGAGATGGCCGAACAGTCGGTGATGGGCGGAGCGGAGGTCGCCGCCCGCGCCCCTGAGTCGATCTCCGGCCGTATGACCATAGCCGTACAGGAGGTCTTCGTCGAAGGGCTGCACAGCGCGGTCTGGGTGGCGGTTGCGGTGACCGCCGTGGCTGCTGTTGCCGCTGCGGTTCTACTGCGCGGCGAAAGTCACTCGCGCGGCGTCGAACTCACGTCGGTTGCGCACTCAGAGGTCGACGGTCAGGTGATCGCCACCAGCGCGTGACACGCAGGTGAGGATGGAGCCCGCTGCGCGCTCCGGCTCGGTCAGGATGTTGTCGCGATGGTCGATTGCCCCCGACAGCGTCCTGATCTTGCATGTGCCGCAGAAACCCTGGCGGCATGAATACGGCACTGACGGAACCTCTTTGCGGAGCGCGCTCAGCAAGGTCTCGTCTGCCGCGACGTCGATCTCCTGCCCGGTCGACGCGATCCTGACGGTGAACGGACGCCCGTTCTCCACCGGCGGCGGACTGAAACGCTCATAGTGCAGCTCGATGTCGGGGCGGTCGTGTAGATGGCGCCGCAACGATTCCAACATCGGTACCGGGCCGCAGCAGTAGACCGCGAGACCTGATGGGGCCCTTCCGGTCTGAGGGTTGATCGGTCCGAGCAATTCCTCCATGCTCGGCAGACCGTGCTCGTCGTCGGTGCGGATCGTGATCTTGTCTCCGAATCGCGCGACCTCGTCGCGGAACGGGATCGAGTCCATGCTGCGACCCGTGTAGATCATCGACCAGTCGAGACCGAGGCGCTCTGCGGCCGCCAGCATGGGCAGGATCGGCGTGATACCGATGCCAGCGGCGACGAAGCGGAGTGAGCGGGCTTGCGATCCGTAGCCGGGCAATGCGATCGGAAAAGCATTGCGCGGCCCCTTGATCTGGATCGTGTCGCCCACGCGCAGGGTGTCGTGTACCTCGACCGAACCGCCTCCACCGTCGGGGATGCGCCGCACGGCGATTCGGTAGGTGTGTCTATCGGCGGGGTCGCCGCAGAGTGAGTACTCGCGCATCCTGCCCGACGGCAGCAGGAGATCGAGATGCGCTCCGGCATGCCACCTTTCGAGGAGCTGATCGTCGAGTCCTGCGAAGGTCAGTGCGACGACGTTCTCGTCCTGCGCGACGACCTCTCGTCCCACAATGCGCAGCGTGGTGACACCGTCGTTCTCGGCGGTCGACCGCAGTGGCGAGAACGGGCGCCAGAACGGCAGCCACGTCTTGGACAGCACGGTGCCGAAGGTCATCAGGGGATCGTGGCGCCATCGTCCGTAGAGATGTGGCGGCACCGAGGTCATCTCGGTGGTGTGCGGGTGTGCCCGTTGATTCATGGCGTGTTCCAGGTGTACTCAGGAAGCGTTTCGTGCTGCGGGCGAGGACGCCAGGTAGGCGACAGCCTGTGCGGTCGAACCGATTTCGTTGGGATGAAAGCCCGGTCTGAAGTAGCTCGCCGTTGCGAAGAGCACGCTGCGGATCGTCGGGAGAACGCCCGCTCGCACGCCCCGCGCGTAGTGGTACTGGCGGTAGAAGTAGTTGTTGTGCTTGATCGCCGGGTCCTGATGGGTGATGAACCGGAATCCGCGGAACAGTAGGAGCAGCAGGGTGGGCAGTGCGATTAGCATTGCCCGGCCGCGTCGGAGGTAGCTGTCACCGAAGTAGACCGCGACGTCGTGGGCGACCGCCCGGTGCTCGACCTCCTCGGCTCCGTGCCAGGTGAACAGGTCCGACATCGTCGGATCGGCACCGACCTCGGTCCACGTGTTGTTGAGCGCGAAATCGCCCAGGATCGCTGTGTAGTGCTCGATGGCTGCGATGAGCCACAGTCGTTCGATGAGGTGCTTCTGTTTGGCCTCTACACTGCCCTTCTCCAAGGGTTCCAACACCTTTCGGAACACCCACTCCATCTGGCGACAGTACGGCCGTGGATCGATTCCGTGATGGTCGAGGAACTCCCAGAGCACGTGGTCGTGTGCCTCCGCGTGCATGGCTTCCTGGCCGATGAAGCCGCGCATCGTCGCAGCCAGCTCCTCGTCACGAACCAGGGGGAGCGCTTCGTTGTAGGTCTGGACAAACCAGCGCTCTCCCTCGGGGAGAAGCAGATTGAGCACGCTGATGAAGTCAGACGCAATCGGATGACCCGGAATCCAGTGCAGCGGAACGTCGCTCCAGTCGAATGCCACGTTACGTGCGTGAAGCTCGACGTCACCGGGATCGGTGTCGTTGTCCTGTGGCGTGGATGGGTGCGGTGCGAATGCGTGTGCTGAGGTGGTGTCCACCTTCTCGGCGTGTGCGTGCATGGTAGAGACTCCTTCGCGATGGCAGGTCAGCGGATAGCGGCGCGGTCGGGGGTGGTCGCGGTGGATGTTCGGGCGGCGATGCGTCGTACGAAGTCGCGGATCGAGTCGGCAACGTAACCGGGGTTGGTCGTCGGGGCCCAGTGCGGGGTCGGTGACTCGAGACGTGTGAGATCGGGCGCGAATCGGTTCGTGTTGCGCAGCAGGTGAGTTCGCACCGCGAAGTCGCGGGTGTTGACCATCTCCAGAACCGGAACGCGAGTCGTGCGCGGGTTGGGTTTGCCGACCTTGCGCACCATGTTGGCTCGGTAATAGCGTGCGCCGGAACGCATGTCGTTCCGCAGCGTGGGCGCGGTGACGATCTGCTCGGCGGGCGTACCGTCCATGAGCTGCAGGAATCGTCGCCACGCGCCCGGTGAGCCGAGTGTCGCGGAGATCAGCGTCGGACCGAACGGCAGGTGCAGCAGCACGATGTACGTGGAGAAGAACGATTGCAGAACGGTATCGAGCGCTCGACGTGGCGTCGGATGAGAGATGTTCTCGCGCAGGAGCACTCCCACGTGGTCCAGGCACGGGCCGGAGATGGTGGTGAACGACGCGAAGTGATTTGCGGCGTCGGGCCGCGACATCGCCTCCCAGGACTGGATGGAACCCCAGTCGTGCGCTACCACGTGGACTGGCGCGTCGGGGCTCACCGCGGCGGCGACCGCGTACAGGTCGTCCGCGAGCGTTTCGATGCGGTACGCCGACACCCCGCGAGGGTTGTCGGAGACGCCGAGTCCGCGGGTGTCGTACGCGGCGACCCGGACGTCGTCGGAAAGACGCTCCGCGACCTCGGTCCACACGTGATGCGTATCCGGCCAGCCGTGCACGAACAGCACCGTCGGACGGTCGGCTCCATCGGTACCGTCCGGGCCCGCTGGGTTGCCTGCGCCTGCGACGGCCGACGTGTCGCCGGCAGGATCGTCGAACTCGAAAGTCGCGAGCCGTACGCCGTCGACGTCGATGAGTCGTTTGACCCACTGCTTCATTCGTCACCCCTTCGAACCGTGATCTGGTTAACGTAACCGAGCGTCACAGCTATGTCCAGGGACGGTGACAACGAAGAGTGTCACATAACGCGCAGGCAGGGATCAGCGAATCGCGCAGAAGGTGCCGCGCCGCAGGTCATCGGGGGTGTTTCTGCCGGCGAAACTACTGGCGATACGACTATTGGCGATACGACGACAGGAAGTTGCCGATCCGTTCGACGGCGTCCTTGAGATCGCGCGACCAGGGGAGCGTGACGATGCGGAAGTGGTTCTGATCGTCGAGGTTGAACCCGCTGCCCTGCACCACCAGGATCTTCTCCTGCAGCAGCAGGTCCTGGACGAAGAGCTCGTCGTTGTGGATCTCGTAGACCTCAGGATCGAGGCGGGGGAACGCGTAGAGCGCGCCCTTGGGCTTGACGCAGCTGACGCCGGGGATCTCGTTGAGCTTCTCCCACGTCACGTTGCGCTGCTCGTAGAGGCGTCCACCGGGCGCGACGAGCGCCTCGATGCTCTGGTACCCACCGAGGGCCACCTGAATCGCGTGCTGGCCGGGTACGTTCGCGCACAGACGCGTCGACGCCAGGATGCCCAGGCCCTCGATGAAGCCCTTGGCGTGGTCCTTGGGGCCGGTGAGCACCACCCAGCCAGCCCGATAGCCACAGACCCGGTACGCCTTCGAGAGCCCGTTGAACGTCAGGCAGAACAGGTCGGGGGCAAGCGACGCGATGTTGATGTGCTCAGCGTCGTCGTAGAGGATCTTGTCGTATATCTCGTCGGCGAGGATGAGCAGCGAGTGGCGTCGGGCGACGTCTACGAGTTGCTCGAGCACCTCGCGCGAGTAGACAGCTCCCGTGGGGTTGTTGGGATTGATGACGACGATCGCCTTGGTGCGGTCGGTGATCTTCGCCTCGATGTCGGCGATGTCGGGGTTCCAGTCGTTGTCCTCGTCGCAGCGATAATGCACGGCCGTGCCGCCGGAGAGGGCCGTCATGGCCGTCCAGAGGGGATAGTCGGGCGCGGGGATCAGCACCTCGTCGCCGTTGTTGAGAAGCGCCTGCATCGTCATGGTGATGAGCTCGGAGACACCGTTGCCGAGGATCACGTCGTCGACGTCGAAGTACGGGAAGTCGGGGAGGAGCTCATAGCGGGTGACCACCGCGCGTCGGGCCGAGAGCACGCCGGCCGATTCCGAATAGCCCTGCGAGTACGGCAGCGCGTGGATCATGTCGCGCATGATCACGTCTGGCGCCTCGAAGCCGAACAGCGCCGGGTTGCCGATGTTCAGCTTCATGATCCGATGGCCCTCGGCCTCGAGTCGCGCCGCATGCGCGTGCACAGGCCCACGGATCTCGTAGCAGACGTTCTGCAGCTTCTCGGACTGCTCCAACGGCTTGAGGTTCTGGTTCAGGTGCGATACATACGGCCTACTCACGGGTTCAATTGTCTCAGCCGCAGGCAAATCGATTTTTTCGGGCCGTCGGAAATGCAGAAACACGCGCCTGCGACACCTGCGAGGAAAACTTCACTCGCAGGCGTCAGAAACGCGTGTTTCTGACGGACGGTCGATCAGTGCTGGCCGATCAGTGCGGGCCGTAGCCCTGGCCGATCAGCCCTGGCCGATCAGCCCTGGCCGATCAGCGCTGGCCGGGTCGCTTCTTGCCCGCGGCCATGCCGAAGCCCTTGGCCTTCGACGCTCCGGTCTCGGCGATCGTGCGGCCGCCATCGGCTGCACCGGCTTCTGCTGTACCGGTTTCTGCTGCGCCGGTTTCTGCTGCACTGCCGTTCGACGACACTGCCTCGCCCTCGCCCGCGGCGTTCGTGGACGCCTCGGCCGACTCTGCCGGTGCTTCCGCCGGAGTCTCCGACGCTGCGTCGGCCGATCCAGCTTCCGGCACCTCGGCTTCCGCTGCAGCAGCGGCTTCCGGCTCGGGAGTCGACGCTGCGGGAGCTGCGGCGTTGGGTGCCGACGCCCCGCCCGGCCGCTTCTTGCCTGCGGCCATGCCGAAGCCCTTGGCCTTGGCGGGCTTCTCCTCCGTCACCGCTGCGGCCGAGGCCGTAGCAGTCGACGTCGTCGAGGCAGTTGTCTCTTCCGGAGCGCTGGCCTCGCCACCGGTCTCGGGCTGTGTCGGAGCGGATTCCGCCGCCGTGCTCTCAGCCGGAGCGGACTCAGCTGCCGCAGGTGCCGACGCCTCTGCAGCCGGGGCGGCAGGCTTCGCAGCCCCCGACCCGGTGCCTCCCGGGCGCTTCTTGCCCGCGGCCATGCCGAAGCCCTTCGCCTTGGCGGGCTTGTCCTCGGTCACTGCGGCTGCGGAAGTGCTTGCAGCCGTGGCCGATTCGGTGTCGGCGGTCGGAGCGGCGTCGGGTGCGGATTCGGTCTCTGCCACCTTGTTCTCCGCGGCGGCTGTGACTCCGGCGTCGGCTGCGGCCGCATTCGCGGTGCTCGCTGCGCCGGGCTTCTTCGCCCCGGGCCGCTTGCCCGCAGCCATGCCGAATCCCTTGGCCTTGGCCGGTTTCGGCGCATCGGCCGTGGCGCTTGCCGCGCCTGCATCACTTGCCGCTGCGGTATCACTCGCCGCGTCCTCGACTGCCGCCGACGACTCGGCCTGCGCAGGAGCGGGCTGCGCGGACGCAGGCTTGGCCGCCGCGCCCGGCTTCTTCATGCCGCCCTTCATGCCGAAGCCCTTGGAGGCAGGCTTCTTTTCGGTCGTCTCCGCCGATGCAGCAGGTGCCGACGCTGTCTCCGTCGACGCTGCGGGAGCCGACGCTGCCGGGGCCTTGGTCGCTGCGCTGCCTGCGCCGGGCTTCTTGCCGCCCTTCATCCCCAACCCGACCTTGGGCTTGGGCTTGGCGTCGGTAGCAGCGCCCGCGGCAGCTGCGGCGGGCGCGGCGGCAGCCACCTTTTCCTTCTCGGGCTCGGGTTCCGGCTCGGGCGCGGGCTTGGAGACCGGTCCGAGGAAACGTCCGCCCCGCTTGACCTCTGGCAGACCACGCTTGACCGAATCGAGCAGCATCTGCGAGACGTCGACGACCTCGATCTTGCCTTCGTTCTCGGTGCCGGACGTCCGTGCGGTCACGCCGTCGGTCAGCATCACGCGGCAGAACGGGCAGCCCGTCGCGATCTTCTGCGGTGCCTCGTCGTTGCTGCCACCTGCACCCTTCGCGGATGCCAGGGTGTCGAGAGCCTCGTCGACGCGGTCGATGTTGATCCGCTTGCCGATCTGCTCTTCCATCCACATGCGCGCACCACCGGCGCCACAGCACATGGACCGTTCGCCGTGGCGAGGCATCTCCCGCAGCGTCGAACCGGATGCTTCCATCAGCTCGCGTGGAGCGTCGTAGACCTTGTTGTGGCGTCCCAGGTAGCAGGGGTCGTGGTAGGTGACGCCCTCGCCCATCGGTGCCACCGGCACCAGGCGCTTCTCCCGCACCAGGCGGTTGAGGAGCTGCGTGTGGTGCACCACCTCGTACTTCGCGCCGAGCTGCGGGTACTCGTTGGACAGCGTGTTGAAGCAGTGCGCACAGGTCACGACGACCTTCTTGCGCTGCGTCGGCGCCGTCTCGAAAACCCCGTTGATGGTCTCGATGTTCTGCTGCGCCAGCATCTGGAACAGGAACTCGTTGCCTGCACGTCGTGCCGAATCGCCGGTACAGGTCTCGCCCTCGCCGAGAACCATGAAGTTCACCGCGGCGATGTCGAGGAGCTCGGCGACCGCCTTGGTGGTCTTCTTCGCGCGATCCTCGTATGCGCCTGCGCAACCGACCCAGAAGAGGTACTCGAAACCCTCGAACGATTCGACGTCGGCACCGAAGACCGGGATCTCGATGTCCATCTCGTCGATCCAGTTGGTGCGCGCCGACGCGTTCTGACCCCAGGGGTTGCCCTTGTTCTCGAGGTTCTTGAACATGCCCGCGAGCTCGGTCGGGAAGTCGGACTCGATGAGCACCTGGTAGCGGCGCATGTCGATGATGTGGTCGACATGCTCGATGTCGACGGGACACTGCTCGACGCACGCACCGCAGGTGGTGCAGCTCCACAGGGTTTCGGTGTCGATAACCGCACCGAGCTGCTCGGGGTCGAATTCGCCCTCTTCAGAGATGATGCCCTCGCCGCCGCCCATCGCGCCCTTCGACTCACCGACCAACTTGCGCGACGCCTCAGCGCGCGCGGCCTCGGGAATCTTGGCGAGCTTCGCCTCGTCGACGTTGCCCTCGGCGTCGACGAGTCCGACCTCGTCGCCGCCCATGTCCTTGCGGCCACCGGCGATCAGATACGGCGCCTTGGCCTGTGCGTGATCGCGTAGCGACATGATGAGCAGCTTGGGGCTCAACGGCTTTCCGGTGTTCCACGCCGGGCACTGACTCTGGCAGCGACCACACTCGGTACACGTCGTGAAGTCGAGCCAGCCCTTCCACGAGAAGTCCTCGACCTTGCCTGCACCGAACGCGTCGACGTCGGGGTCGGCGGTCTCCATGTCGAGGACCTTGCCCTGGCTCATCATCGGCTTGGCAGCACCGAGTGCGACGCCGCCGTCCTGCTCACGCTTGAGATAGATATTGAAGAATGCCGCGAAGCGGTGCCACGCGACGCCCCAGTCGATGTTCGCGCCCACGACTGCCAGCCAGATCATGCCGCTCATCAGCTTGACGACAGCGGCGGCGGTGACCCAGTAGACCGACGACCCCTCGAAGAGCTGCGCGAAGTAGTGGGTGAAGAACGATGTCCAGATCGGCGGATCCTCGATGCCCGACGAGATCTTGAACGTCTTCACGAAGATCATGCCGAGGCCCTCGATCAGGACCACGAGCTCGACGAAGTATGCGGCGCCGAAGCGTGAACCCGAGAAGCGGGACAGACGCGCGGGCATCCGCGGGTGGTTGAGCTGACGGATGATGATCAGCGCCATGATGCCGATCACGGTGCCGAGGCCGAGCACCTCGTCGGCGAAGATGTAGACGTTCCACGCGCCGATCACCGGCCAGTGGAATTCGGGGTCGAAGATCTGGCCGTATGCCTCGAACCAGAAGATCGCACCGATCAGGAAGCCGAACATCACCAGCCAGTGCGCCCAGCCGACGGTCCGGAACTTCACCATGCGCGTGTGGCCGACGAACTCCTTGAGCATCGTCCACAGTCGTGGGCCGACGGGCCAGTAACGCGAGCTGTCGACCTTCTGGCCCTGGGCGATCGCGCGAACCATGGTCCACACGCCGCGTAGGAAACTGGCCCAACAGAACAAGCTGATGACCGCGGCAATAGTGCCGATGGTGATCGTCGTGGCATTCACGGCGTCCCGGCCCCTCTCATATTGATCATCGACCTAGTCGCGCAGGGCTGACGTGCGCGGGGTCGGACGTCTACTACAGGTAACCGTAATTCTTCCCCGGTACCTCGCGCTGCCAAGGTTGCCCTTACCTGGAGCTGGTACCTGGCGTTACGATATAGGAATAATACTCACGAGTAACTGACTATCCAGTCAGTTCTGAGTGACGCGAACCCCTCCCGCTGCCCAGTCGCTGCCATTCTGATGAACCGGGCGACTCGCCGTGCGCGGGCGCCGCGTACATCGCAGAACAAGTGACGCGTGTCACTAGTGAACGATAAAGCGTCGGGCATCTCAAGGGAAAACCGAAAATCATGACCCGAAAACCGGGGGCACTAATCTCTTTGTATTGCGCACGAATTTGGTTTTAGGGCGAGAAATTCAATATGTACATCAGATGGACTACAACGACTGTGGCGGGTTGCGGCCGTAGGTCAACTGGGCAAGAATAGTAGGTGAGCTGCGACGGGGCGGGTCGATGTTGTGGGATCGATGCCAACTCGGAGGTGGGGGCTGTGGGGCCAGTGCGGTTGTTTGCTGTCAGAATCATTGCCGTTCTTGTGGTTTCATTCGGCTGCGCTTACATTTTCTGGCGATGGAGCGACACCATCGCATGGTCCGCATGGTGGATTGCTATTCCATTGGTTATTGCGGAAACATATTCGCTTTCCGAGTCCATTCTCTTCGCATTTATGATGTGGAATGCGCGCGAGCGAACTTTACCGCCAGTGGCGCGACCCGGTCTGACGGTCGATGTATTCATCACCACATATAACGAGCCGCTCGAGCTGGTGGTGCGCACCGCGATCGGCGCGCGCGAGATCTCCTACCCCCACAACACCTGGATCCTTGACGACGGTGATCGCGAGGAGTTCCGGATCGCGGCCGCTCGGCTGGGTGTCGGATACCTCACTCGCGGTGAGGAGTGGAACGGGCGTCAGCGACACGCCAAGGCAGGCAACATCAACAACGCGCTGTTTTTGACGGACGCGGAGTTCGTGGCGATCCTCGACGCCGACCAGGTCCCCAAGCCGGAGTTTCTCGACGCCGTCCTCGGCTACTTTGACGACGACGCGGTGGCCTTCGTGCAGACCCCGCAGTACTTCTGGAATGTTCCTGATTCCGATCCGCTAGGTAGTCAGGCCGAACTGTTCTATGGCCCCATCCAGCAGGGTAAAGACGGCTGGGGTGCTGCATTCTTCTGCGGCTCGAACGCTGTCCTGCGGCGCGAGGCCCTGATGGCACTCGGCTTGCGCACGTACTCGCGCGGCGCTGATCCGCAGGTCAGAAGGGCTATTCGAGACGAATGGGCTCGTCTTGAGGGCCTGATCAACGACGTCGGGCATGGATTGGGACTGCGCATTCCACTCGAGGATGCGCTCGACGTGGTGCGTGGCGCTCGACGCAGTTTGCGGCGTGGCGCGCCGGTGGGCGAGGTCGCCTTCGAATTGCGTGCCGGTATCCACGACATCCTCGATTCACACCCGTGGCTACCCGAGGAGGTCGTCGAAGAACTGCACAAGACGATGGACTCGGTTGAAGTGTCCCGGATCGACCAGGCCTTGGCGATCCAGCCCATCAACACCGCCACGGTCACCGAGGACATGGCGACCGCGATGCATCTGCACGCCATGGGCTGGGAGAGCGTCTACCACCACGAGGTGTTGGTGGAGGGGCTTGCACCCGACGACCTCGCGACAATGCTCGGCCAGCGTCAGCGATGGGCCACCGGGTCGATGCAGGTATTTTTCGCCAACAACCCGCTCTTCCAATCCGGGCTGACGTTTGCGCAACGGCTGATGTACCTGGCCACCATGACCTCGTATCTCAACGGGTTCGCGGCGGTGGTCTACATCGCAGCGCCGATCATCTACTTCACGCTCGGTGTGTTCCCGATGAACGCTTACCCACTGGACTTCTTCGCACGGTTCATTCCCTTCTTCGTCTGTTGCCAGTTGCTGTTCCAAGTGGCCGGGTACCGGTCCGGTGGGCTGTGGCGTGGGCAGCAGATATCGTTCGCACTGTTCCCGGTCTGGATATCGGCCACCCTCTCGGCTGCCGCGGCGGTCTTCTTCCGCCGGCACATCTCCTTCTCGGTGACCTCCAAGGAGCAGATCGACGCGCGGGTCGACTACCGGCCGATCATTCCGCAGCTGGTCGCGATCGTCGCACTTGTCGCATCGTCCGGAGTGGGCATCCTTCGCTGGCTTCAGGGCGACGCCGAGACCTTCCCGACCTTCCTGTCGCTCGGGTGGGTCGGACTGGATCTCCTCTTGCTTTCGTCTGTCGTCCGTGCCGCCCACTATCGCCCGACACCCAGCGGATCGGTCGACGACTACATCGAGGGCTCTGTGTTAGCCGAAAGCCCCGCGCCACAGCGTTCCACCTGACCTACGACTCCCAGCCCGCCAAACCCTGGAGAAGAACATGTCACTGGCCCACGAAACATTTGCAGAGTTCGACGACCAGACTGCCGACGTCCGGGTGTCCGGCCGGCTCGATGTGACATCACGTCTGTGTGACGACGTCGCCGGTGCCTGTGCGGCCGGAGCGCGTCTCGTGCTCGTCGACGTCGGCGACGTCAGCGGTGTCACGCCGTCCGGAATGGCTGAGCTGATGCACGCTGTGCGGTGGGCAAGGTCGCGACGCGCCGATCTGCGAGCCCATGGAAAATCCGTGGCATTGCTCGATGCGCTGGACGCACTTGATCTCGGCAGGGTGATGGTTCTCTACACCGACCGCACCGCAGCGATTGACCGCGATCAGCGACGGATCGAAACCGTCACGCGTACAACGCGGTTCAAGCTCCGGAGGCGTCTCCCTCCGGTCGCTCGCGCGACGCCGGATGCGTCGGTTTCGCCCAGTAGCGCTCCGGATGAAACGGTTCCTGTGCCAGCAGAGGCGGTGAGACAGCTCGACGCGGATCGCTCGATTCACTCGGATCACTCTGCCGCCGTTGATGTTCGCGAGGCCGTCGGCGCTGTTGATGTCGGCGCATCGGACATCGCCGATGTCGCCGTTACTGGCCTGTGGGGTGTGTCTTCGAGTGTCCACCACCAAGTGGGCCGGTTGTGCGCCTCGGGTGCGAAGCTGGTGCTGGTGGACGTTGGTGGTGTCTCTTCCGTGACGCCGTCGGGCATGGCCGATCTCATGCATGCGGTTCGGTGGGCGCGGAGACTCCGCGCCGACCTACGGATCTTCGGGCACTCACCCGCTGTAGCCGATGCCTTTGACGCGCTCGAGTTGGGCAAAATTCTTGTGCTCTATCCGGATAGAAGCGCGGCGCTGATCTGTGATCGACGCGTGCCCGACACTAGGTCGCGGGGACTGCGTCTAATGCGGACCGGAAAGCGTTCTCGCTCTGAGGGTTCGAATTGAAGCGCCAGTCTCGCTCCTTGTTCGCCTGGAACCACACGAACCCGTCGACGCCTGCCTCACGGCTGACGAGCGAGACGAAATCATGGATCCACGTGGCTTTCCGTGTCGGATCCGGGTCGTCGGCGGATGCGACCTCGGTGACGAGAATCGGCTTGTCGCCGAGTCGACGGAGGCCGGCGAATGCGTTCGAGAAGATGAATCCAGGTGAGGCCCAGCCATGTTGGCCGTCGTTGCCCCAGTTGTAGCCGTCGATCCCCAGGTAGTCGACCTCGTTGTCGCCGGGGTAGGCCGCGTCGAATCCAGGGATGCCCGAAATCGCCGCCATTGGCGCCCAAACCATCGAGATATTATGCGGATCAATCGAATTCAGGATCGATCGGACATGACGCCAGGCGTCGATGTAGGACTGCGGAGTGTTGCCGTTCACGTGCACCCCCCACGGGTACCAATCGCCGTTCATTTCGTGGGCGAATCGCACGATCACCGGCCGGCCGAATTCCTTCAGGCCGTTCGCCCACCGTCGGAGGTCGTTATCGAAGGCGCCGTCGGCGATGCGCGACAGCCGATAGTCCGGCTGGTTGACACCGCCGGATGGGTTCCACGGTTCGATACTCACGATCGGAACAGCGCCGGTCTCGGCGATTCTGGTCAGATCCGCGTGTGGTACCGGTTCGCGGAGTCCGCTGAAGGTGAGGATCAGATCCAACGGGCGATCAGCGAGGGTAGTGACCCCGACTACTCCGGCATCGGAGTCGACGTCACTCCCCTTCAGGTCGGGAAGATAAGCGCCCCAACGAATATGGTGCGGACCGGCGGAGTCGCCACCGTCGCTGCACGCGCCAAGCGTGAGCACCAGGATCAGTGCAACGAGCGGCATGGCGATACGCGCGACGTCGACATTGTCTGTCTGTATTCGTGGTCCCACAACAGTTCCGTTTCGCTCGGTAGCACTGGTGAGGAAAGTGTGGCATGACATGAGCAGCCCGCCAATCGATAGCAAGACAACGAGTCCGGATGACATCGCGGAACCAGGATTCGCGGAGCGGTGGTCGCGGCGCAGGCGCCGTCGGCCGTCGGCGCTGATCCCGGTCATCGCGATGCTGATCGGTGTCGGGACCGCGGGCGCACTGTTCCAGCACTACTTGCCCGAGCCCACGCCGCCCTGTGCGGTCACCGACTTCCATCGGGCCGTTCCGAACTCAGGGATCCTGTTCGGCGTCAACCTCGACTGGCAGTCCGAGAGCCTGCGAGAACATCACGACAACCTTGGGCACGCTCCCGCGGTCGCAGTGCAGTTCTCCGACATCCCGTACAACAATCAGACGTGGTCACACACAGTCGCGGCTGCCAATCAGGTGCGTGATGAACGCGGCATCATGGTGCTGACTTTGGAGCCGCACGCTGGATTGGCCACGATCACGGAGGGTGTCGTCGGCCGTCTGGGTGACGACCTGCGCAAGCTGAACGATTCGGGCGTACCGGTTATCCTGCGATTCGCACACGAGATGAACGGTTCCTGGTACGCATGGGGCCAGCAACCCCGAGCCTACGTCGAGACATTCCGCCGAGTGGCTGCGATGGTCCATCGGAAAGCGCCGGGGACGGCGATGATGTGGGCGCCGAACTACGGCGGCGGGTATCCGTTCGAAGGCGGAAAGTACGTGGCGCGCAGAGGAACAGACAACTACCGGTTGGCCGACACCAATCACGACGGAAAGCTCACAGCATCCGACGACTCATATGCGCCGTACTATCCGGGCGACGACGCGGTCGATTGGGTGGGGATTTCGTTGTATCACTGGGGAAATCGCCGTCCGTGGGGCAACAACGATGTGAGCGAACCCGGAAAGTTCACGGCGATGCTCGAGGGTCGCTATAACGGGACTGCCGGCCACGACCTCACGGTGCCGAACTTTTATCAGATCTACGGCACGCAGCACCAGAAGCCAGTGGCGATTGTCGAGACGGCCGCGATCTACACCCCGGCGCGTGCGGCTCAGGGCGCCTCAGAGCTCGCGGTGAAGTCGACGTGGTGGCGGCAGGTCTTCGCCGCCGACATACCGTCGCGTTACCCGATGCTCAAGATGATCAACTGGTTCGAGTGGCGCAAGTACGAGATCGAGATCAAAGATGTCGTCGACTGGCGTGCCGCCGGTTCACCGGATACCAGGAGCGCATTCGTTAGCAGCCTACCGAAGTGGCTCGACTATGCCGACTCGGTGCATCCGTGCTGAAAAACATTGCCCTGCAACCTATGTGGTACGCCAACCTACCCGGCGCAGGGATTATGTCTGCACGTCCGCGACCTTCTCGAGCTCCTCGAGCGAGGTGTCGAGGTGGGTGAGTAGCCGCTGCAGGCTCGGCACTTCCTTGCGGGCGCCCGTCAGCCCGAAGTTGATATGGTCGGCAGTGGTGGCGACGGTGATGTTGATCGCCTGCCCGCCCAGCGGAATCGATGCCGGGTAGACGCCGTCGAGTTTGGCCCCGTTCCAATACAAGTCGGTTTTCGGGCCGGGAACGTTGCTGATGATCAGGTTGAACTGCGGAGGCGTGTACCGCACGAATCCCGGAACGGTGGCGAGAGCCAGCGGCGCAAAGTTGGCCGCGCCCAACGCCATTGACTGCACCGGAGACAAGCTCCGCACCAGTTCTTTGCTCTTGCGCGTCGACGCGATGATCGTGGCCAGGCGTCGTTCCGGATCCGGCTGATCGGTAGCAAGATTCACCATGATCGCGGTGATGTTGTTGCCGTCGGCGTCGTTGTCGGTGTGCAGCGAGACCGGCATCGCAGCGATGAGTGGTGCGTCGGGAAGGGCGTCCTGGTCGATCAGGTAGGCGCGCATCGCACCCGAGCACATCGCGACCATGACGTCATTGATCGTGATCTGCATTGCGTCGGCGATCGCACGTAGGCGTGTGAGCTCCCACCGCTGTGCGGCGAACCGCCGGGCACTGCCGATGGGGACGTCGAGAATTGTCTTCGGTGCGGCATGCAGTGGCGGGACGAAGGCATCATCGGTGAACGCGGTGTATGCGACCTTTGCCGCGGCCGCGCCCAGTCCGACGACCTCACCCGCGAGTCCCGTTGCGGTGCCTGCGATGTCGCCGATTCGCGACAGCAGCCCCTTGGCGGGCGCCGTCGGTTTGGGGCGTCGTCGCATCAAGGACGGATTCCACGGCGCGGTACCCGATCGGTCGTCGGGGTCCTCGCTCAGTGTTCGTTCCAGTAGCCGCAGAGCCGATACGCCGTCGACGATCGAATGGTGAATCCTGGTGTACAGCGCGACGCGACCGTCTTCAAGACCGTCGATGACGTGGACCTCCCACATCGGACGGTTCCGGTCGAGCAGTGTGCCGTGATGGAGCGAGACATAGCGGAACAGTTCGCGGATGCGCCCGGGACGGGGCAGGACGGCACGGCGGACGTGATAGTCGAAGTCGATCTCGTCGTCGAACGACCACATCAACGACCCGACGAGGCTGACAGGTTGGGCCGGCCGCTTGCGGAACAGCGGATGCACGTCGGTGCAGGAGTAGAAGGTCTCGAAGATCTCCTCGGCCAGTTCGGTAGATGACTGGCCCTCGCGAGGAATGAACAGTTGCAGTCCGCCGACGTGGATCGGTTGATCGCGGGTCTCTGCCAGCAGAAACATCGACGCGGTAACGGGCATGTATGACATGAGGCCCCCTGGGTTCTCTTCGACGACGATGATGGTCACAACGATTGATGATGGTCACAACGACCAGAGCAGCAGTCGTCGATCACACCAGTATCCACCGTGCCGTATGGACCACACGTCAGATCGCCCCGATCGCTGTTGATTAGCGTGTGAGCGGTGAACACCGGATCGCGGATCAGCAGCGTTGCGGGTCGATTGTTGCTTGTGCTCCTCGTGCTCGGCGAACTCATCGTGACGGTAGCCGCGACCTGGGTGTTCGTGGCGTCGTCGGGCCGAATCGTCGACGCGCAGGGCATCCCGAACCGGTCGACCCTGCTCGTCCTCGGCTCCCTGGTCTCCGACGGCGAGCCGGGTTCGTATGTGCGGGGACGCCTCGACACGGCGCTCGATCTGTACCGGACGGGCGCCGTCGCCCGCGTCGTCGTCTCCGGCAACGGCGATGCGGATGCCGGCGACGAGCCGGCCGTGATGCGTGACTACCTCGAGGCGCACGGCGTGCCCGCGTCAGTGATCGTCGACGACCCCGCCGGGTACGACACCGAACGCAGTTGCCGACGGCTACCCGAGGTGATCGGCGGGGCGGCGTCGAATCCGGTGGTGATCGTCACGCAGGACTTTCACGTCTCGCGCGCCATCGCACTGTGTCGTGCACGTGGGATCGACGCGCTCGGCGTCGAGGCGCAGTGCCCGTGCTCGTGGTGGACGTTGGCGCGCAACCACATTCGGGAGACGTTCCTCGCTCGACCCCGAGCGTTGCTCAGTGTTCTCTGACGCCGCGCCTGCCCGCCAAACGCCGCCCGATTCGGCAGACGCGTCTGGTGTACCGACCGCGTTCACCAGAACGAGCCGCGTCTACGAAACCCCTACGACGACGCCCCTACGACGACGCCCCTACGACGGCAGGTGCACTCGGCGCGGAGTCGGCGCGCGGGCTACGGAACGGAATCCGCGGGCGGCCGGTCAGGTACAGCGCGCCGGGGAGTCGGCGCAGAATCTCGACGAGCAGTAGCGACCCGGCCAATGTGGCCAGGTAGACGACGATGGTCGACCACGGCTGGCCCATGGCTTCACGCACCCACGATGTGCCGTTGCGCTGCGGGTACATGATCATCGTCAGCACCAGCACATGGACGAGGAACACCGGGAACGAGCGATTGGACGCGTACTTCACGGCCCGCGCGAACCGCGGGGTGAACTCACGTCGGTTCTCGGCCCAGTGCAGGGCAACCGCGTATAGGCAGGTCATCGCGACGACCAGGAACGGAACCAAGGCGGGGTAGAACGCGGAGTTGTTGTCGTGCACCGGTTTGCCCGCGAACCAGACGCCCCCGATGTACGAGCCGACGGCGATCGCCGCGGTCACGAGCAGCGCACCGAACAACCACCAGCCCTTGCCCTGCAGCCATGCGCCGATCTGCTTGCGGTGCACCGCGGCGACAGCGCCGTACAGGATGAAGAACTGATAGGGGACGAACGTGGCGTAGTTGTGCCACCAGCGGGCCGCGACGGTCGCGGGCGGATTCCAATGCGTGATGGTCGCGGCGACGGCGAACTGCAGCACCAGGCTGACACCCAGTAGCGCCAGGTGATGCCCGGTGGTTGCGCGCAGCAGCCAGACCACCAGCGGGAAGATCAGGTAGACCTGCAGCATCACGAACAGGAAGTACATCTGGAACCCGGAGAGGCCCCAACTGAGCTGGTAGAAGAAGTTGGTCAGGCTCGTCGGGATCTCGGTGAGCTTGCCCGCCAGCCACATGTTGACCACCCAGTAGACGGCCGACCAGATCACGTACGGATAGATCACCAGCTTGATTCGACGCTTCCAGAACGTCGGCGCACTGAAGTCTTGCTTGTCGAAGTTCTGGTACATCAACACAAAGCCGGTGAGGGCGAAGAACGTGTTGCGCGTGAAGTGCAGCAGCAGCGACGTGGTGTTGACCGGCATGCTGGTGAACTCGTTGGTGGTCTGCGTGAGGCAGTGCACGAAGATGACCAGTGAGAATGTCACCGTTCGGATCAGGTCGACCTGGTGTAGATAGGGGCGGCGAGTCGGTCGCGTAATCGAGGCGTCGGCGTCGGCCGTCGACTCGTTTGCACGCGAAACCAACGTCGTCGACATACTCAGACTCAGCCCCTGACAGTTCTCGTGGACGGTGTTCGTGGCCGGATCTCGTCACGTCGACCGGGTACCCGAGCCTCGATGCCCGCCCCTTGCGTCAACGTTGCGGCACCATCGCGTTGATGGGCCGTGATCCTCCCGTTATCGACTATGAGCTTATCAGTGCAGTCTGGACGCCCCCTGAGACGTGGCTGTCAGGGAGTCTCACCGCTATACAGACTCACCACCACCGCAGCGCACGGCCCAGATCGGCGTCGACCGCGGGGATGAGGCTGCGCACGAACGTCGCCGACAGGTGGTGGTAGTCGTGCCAGACCAGGATGTTGCCGACGACAGCCGGGCAGTAGGTCGGGCTGCACATCGCGTCGGTGTAGTCGAGAAATGACATGTTCGGATACTGCGATGCGATGGCCTGCGCGGGGTCTGCCTCCGCCATCGCCACATCCCGGTCGACCCCGCAGACCTGCGGTTTCTTGCCCTGTGCGAGGCATTCCGGGGGCTTGAGTTTGCCGTGCGCCCAGGGGTTGTCGCGCACCGCGACGACCCGCTGTCCCCGGTCACGGAACTGCGTGAAGATGTCGGTGTAGTCCTTGGGAACGGTGTCGCCGGGACCGTTCTCGACGGGCCGTGTGCTGTTGGTGAACACGACGTCGGGTTTGTCGACGGCCAACCGGCCCATCACGCGTCGTGACCAGTCGTTGCACTGGTAGTACTTCTGCCCGAACCAGGTGAATACGTGGGAGGTGGTCAACGCGCAGCCGACCTTCAGGTAGGTGGTGACCCGGAATCCGCGCTGCTTGCCGACGGCGTCGAGCGCGGTGATCCACTGTTCCGCGTGCGATCCGCCGACCAGCGCGACGGTGCGTGTGGCGGCGGGATCGCCGTAGACGCCGACCTTGATCGCCGGATCCTTCCAGCCGCTGATCATCGAGTCGTACGAGGTGATCGGCCAGTCCTTGTCGACGACCTCCGGGCTGGGCTGCGGGTCGACGCGGGGCGTCGGCGCGCCGTCGAGGTACGCGCGCGCACCGGGGTAGAGCCGGGGGTCGAGGTTGTCGGTGTTGACCGTCGCGTTCGCTGCGTTCCGCTGCCAGACGACGGCCGTCGTGCCTGCGATGATCGTCGCGATTACGAGCAGGGCGGTGAGCGCGACACGATACGAGCGGCCGAAACCGGTGTTCCGTCCGGATCGCAGCGGAGCCTCGATGTACCGGGTCGTCAGCCACGCGAGCAGCAGCGATACGGCGAGAATCGCAGTGCCCTCGTACCAGCTCACGTCGTCCTGGAAGCGCCACGCGAGGTAGAAGATGAGCAGCGGCCAATGCCACAGGTAGAGCGCGTAGGCCACCGAACCGAGCCACACCAGACGCGGGTGCGCGAGCGCTCGGCTGATCAGTCCTGCGTCGTTCGACGCCGCGTCGCGGGCGGCGGGTGAACCCGTCCAGATCAGCGCGAGCGTTGCGCCGACGGGAATCCACGTCCAGACGCCCGGATACTCCGACACCCCGCTGATCCACCAGCCGCAGCTCACGATGAGCGCGAGGGCCCCAACACCGACGACGTCGCGCAGCCAACCGGGCACCGCCAGTCGGTTGCGATGTACCTGCGTGAGTCGTTGAGGGATGGCGACGGCCAACAGCCCGCCTGCGAGCGGCTCCCACAGCCTCGCGACCGTGTCGTAGTAGTTGAACGGCTGATTGACGCCGTGGCGGTACACCGCCCAGGCGAACGAGACGACTGCGACGGCCAGCAATGCGACGCCGACGATGCCACGAATGACGCGGGCCTCGCCGAACACCGAGGTGCGACGCGCGAGCAACTTCAGGACGCCGCCGAGCGCGAGCATGCACACGAGCGTGAGCACGAAGAACTGGCCCTGCATCGACATCGACCACAGATGCTGCATCGGACTGTTCGCCGAATCCGCGGCGGCGTAGTCCTGTGAGTCGAACGCGAGGTGCCAGTTCTGGTAATAGAGCGCACTCGCCTGGATTTCCGAACCCAAAGGGCCCCAACGGGTTCTGGGCATGATCAGTGCGATCAGGGCGGTGATGACAGCCAGTACGACGAGCAGCGCGGGCAAGAGGCGACGTACCAGCCGCCAGAAGCGGGGCCACGGATTCACCGCCCGTCGCCACGACACGTTCGGCGGGTTGGTCGCGATGACGTGCTTGAGCAATGAGGCGATGAAGAAGTAGCCGGACAGGGTGAGGAACACGTCGACGCCGCCGGACACCCGGCCGAACCACACATGGAAGATCGCGACGAGCGCGATCGCGATACCCCGCAGACCGTCGAGGTCGAGGCGGTACCCCGAGGTGTTGCCGGTGGCGGCGTCCTCGTTCGGGGTGCCGGCGGCGATCCCGGCGTCGGAAAGCGTGGAACTCACAGGCAGCGATGGTAGCGCGGCGAACGACCCGGTCTGCGGACCCCGTCGGCGCGGGAGGTTTGCGCCTTCGTGCTTCTAAATCTTTTCCCACCACAGTGCATCGCGCACGCTGTGTCCATCGTCGAAAAGTCCAGACCCAAAGGAGCACACATGGCAGACCAGAAACGTCGATCCGTTGCGATCGTCGGCGCGGGAGTAACCGGTACGAGCGCTGCGCTCGGCTTCCTCGACGCGGGATTCGACGTCACTCTCTACAGCGACCGCGATCGAGAGTCGTTGCGAGACAAGGTCCCACCGACCGGCGTCGGCGTGCTGTTCGGCAGCTCACGCGACTGGGACGCGCAGATCATCGACGACCTCTACGAGGTGGGCAACACCACCGGAATCAGCGTCCGGCTGTCGTCTGGTGAGGGTGCCGAGCGTGTGGACGTCCTCGAGTTCAATCCCGACTACGGCTATGTCGCACAGGCCGTCGACCTACGGCTGCGCGCCGACGACAGGCTCGGCCGGTTCCTCGAGCGCGGCGGACGCTTCGAGGTCGAGGCCGTCGACCCCGACCGTCTCGACGAGATCGCGGCCGACAACGACCTGACCCTCGTCGCCACGGGCAAGGGTGGGCTGGCCTCGTTCTTCCCCGTCGACGACGAGCGCACCCACTACCGTGAGCCGCAACGTCGGCTGTTGCAGGTCACGCTGACCGGGCTCGACCACGGTCCCGACACGTTCGCCTACCGTGCGGCCGACGGCGGACGTCAGTCGCTGTTCAACCTCGACAGTGACAACGGTGAGATCTTCGTCGGACCCTTCCTGCACAAGGATGCGGGCGCCACATGGTCGTTCATCGTCTTCGCCAAGCCCGACGGCGCGTGGGCGCCGAAGATCGACGAGGTGACCGACGCCGCGTCGGCGCGCCAGGCGATCGTCGACATCTTCGACGAGTGGTTCCCCGCGGATGCTCCCGCGATCCGCGAGCTCGCCGTCATCGAGTCCGACCCCTACTCATGGTTGAAGGGTGGTGTCACCCCGACCGTCCGCAAGCCCGTCGGCACGACGAAGAGCGGGCACGTCGTCGCGGCGATCGGCGACACCGCGATCGCCGTCGATCCGGTTGCCGGGCAGGGTGCGCAGAACTCACTGATCCAAGTCGCCGAACTGGTGCAGGCCGCCAAGGCGCGCCTCGACGACGACCCGTCGGCTGAGTTCTCCGCGCAGTGGCTGGTCGACGAGTTCGAGAAGCATTGGGAGAGAAGAGGACACGCGTCCGTCGAGGTGACGAGGCTCTACCTCGGCGACCCCGATTACGCGACCCACCTCGAACTGGCCTTCCCGGCCGCAGCGGTCAACGTCGACGTCGCCTCGGCGCTGTTCGGCCTGCTGTCCGATCCCAATCCGCTTCTCACACTTGGTGATCGCGACGACGTGCTCGGCTTCATCTCGGCCGTGTCGGGCGAGCCTGCCGACGACGTGCTCGGCCGGTTCGAACCGGTGGGAAGCTTCAGCTCGCGCGCAGTTCCCGCCTGATCAACTCGCAACACTTCTCTGACGCAACGGGTTCCGGCCACACATCTGTGGTCGGGGCCCGTTGTTCGTGTCCGTGGAGCCGGCCGGTGCGGGGGGCCTCAGGAACCGTTGGCGTGCGCGTCGTTGGTGACGCGGGTGATCAGCTCGAGGATCTGCTCGAATGCCTTTGATTTCGGATCGACCAGCGACGAATGTGTTTGTCCCGGCATGATAATCGCCTGTGCGCGCCCACCCGCCTTCGCATCCGCCGCGACGTAATCCTGCGAGAGTACGTGCGGCACCACATGATCCGATGTTCCGGCGATCGCTATGACCGGTGTCTGCGGATCGAGATTCTGGATCGGGTCGACCGATGCGTATCGGTCCGGAACCTGGGCAGGAGTGCCGCCGAGTACGCGCACGATGCGCTTGTCGCCCATCGCGACGGCTCGACGCATGTCGAGTGGACCCGCGAGCGAGACGACGGTCGTCGGACGGAACGTCGGGGATGCGCCGACCTCGCCTGGACGCAGATCCTGTCGCGTACTCGCCCACACAGCGAGCTGCGCGCCCGCCGAGTGTCCGACGGCGACGGCGTTGCTGAGGTTGAGTTGGGGATAGGCCTTCGCGAGGTCGGGGATGGCATCCATTGCCGACGCGACGTCGACGAAGGTCGTCGGCCAGCCGCCGCCATTGCCGACCCGGCGGTACTCGACGTTGACCACGGCGAGTCCGCGTTCGGCCAGGCGTCGCGCGAAGGTGGCGAACGTGCCCGCCCCGATCTTGGCCTGCCATGCCCCGCCGTGGATGAGCACGACCAGCGGGACCTTGCCCTGCCGAGGCGGAAGGTAGAGGTCCATCCAGTTCTGTCGAGGATCGGCCTGCCCGGTCGATACCGCGTAGAAGTAGCGATGCAGCGCGATCTTCGACCCGGTCGCCTGATTGTTTATGTCCTTGGCTGCTGCGCCTCGGGGAACAGCGGCCGACACCTTGGCGGTCGCGGGTACGGCACCTGAGGGAGCAGGAGTCGAGGCACCGACCGACTCGTGCGACGGCGTCGAGCACGCCGCGGCCACCGTGCACGCGAAAGCCAGCGCCGCGATCGTCAGGGCGCGGCGGGGTGACGGCACGGTGCGGGGGGTGGCCACGTGAGACAAGGTCCTCGGCATTGGTGTCGGGTGGGGGGTGTCGGGGTGTCGGGTCAAGGCGGGCGGGCACATGGCTCGGCGAAGAGTTCGCGTGTCCATTGTGCCCGCAGGACTGCGCCCGATCCTTACGTGAGCGTGTGAGATCGTACGAATATCCGACGTGGGAGGAGTCAGCGATGGGTGAATCGCGGTGGTCGTTGTCCGATGCGCCGGATCTGTCCGGACGTACCGCCGTGGTCACGGGTGCGAATTCGGGCGTTGGTCTGGCGACAGCGGGCCACCTGGCAGGTCTCGGAGCGAGGGTCGTACTGGCGTGCCGCAACGTCGAGGCCGCACAAGGCGCGCGGGATGCGATCGTCGCGGAGGGCGGTTCCGGTGGCCCAATCGCTCCTGACAACCACATCGCTCGCAACATCGAGATCGTCCAGGTCGACCTGAGTGAGCTGGTTTCGGTGCGCCGCGCCGCCGACGAGTTGGCCGAGCGTTTTCCGGCGATCGACATTCTCGTCAACAACGCCGGGGTGATGCGCGCGGAGCGTGAACTGACGAAAGACGGCGTGGAGCTGGACTTCGCCACCAACTTCCTCGGACACTTCGCGCTCACCGGGCTGCTGCTCGGCCCGCTGTGTGCAGCTCGTAACGCCCGCATCGTGTCGGTGTGCTCGAAGTTGTCGTCGGTGGGGCGACTCGACCCCGACGACCTCGCGATGGACGTCGGCTACAGCGCCGCGGCCGCGTACTCGCGGTCGAAACTGGCGCAGGCGATCTTCGCTATCGCGCTGCAGCGTCGGCTCGCGTTGCTCGGCGACGGTGCGCCGTCGTCGGTCCTGGCGCATCCGGGTGCCACCCATAGCGGCGTGATGCGCGATCAGGGCATGCTGAGCTGGCTGTTCACCACACCGACCCTGCGGTGGGTGCGACGCACGTTCATCATGGACCCCGCCGAGGGCGCGCTGTCGAGTGTGCGTGCCGCCACCGATCCCGGATTGCTCGGTGGTCAGTACATCGGCCCGGGAGGATTCCTGGAACTGTCTGGCGCGCCGGTATTGGTCGCGCCACCGGAGGAGACCGACGACCTCCGCCTCGCCCGCGCACTCTGGGAAGCTGCGGAGAAGGCGACGGGCGTCGGTTTCGACCTACCGGGCTATCCGGTCAACCCCCAGTCCTGATTCCACGGATGGACGGTGCAGACGAGCGGCGTCGAGACTCCCAGTGCGCGCAGCGTCACGGAGATCGCCCGCGGTGAGTACGTCATCACGGAGTGCCCCGAGACATCGACCGGACAGCCGTCCTGGAGCAGGACGTTGTTGACCCTCGCGCCGGGACCGGCAGTCAGGAACGTGGCGGTATACGGAGTCGAGAACTGGTCGAAGCGGGTGGCGATCACCGTGTAGTCGACACCCGCGAAAGTCTCACCGCCACGGTTGAGTTCGGTGATCATCGACGACCCGACGAGTTGCTCGTACCCCGCACTTCCCGCAATGGCCGTGATGGATGGTTCGACGTTGACGCCTGCGTCGCGCAGCACCGCGGCGAGCGCGCCCGGGCCACTCAGTGTTGTCCCGTGATTGGTGGCGCCGAGTGTCACCACGTGCGCGATCACGTTGTGCGCGGGGTCGGCGGGATCGGCACCGCCCATGTACTTGAGGTAACGACGGATGAGCACGCCGCCCGCAGCGGCGGTGGGTGTCGCGGGCGCCCGTCGCTGCCAGTGCGGCGACGGTCGCGATCGCGACGGTGAACAGCGTTGTGAGGTAACGGCGCATGGAGTCCCGGCCTCAGCTGTTCGGCGGCGTCTGGTCGGGCCAGCGCCGAGCCTTTTGCAGCTGCGCCGCGACCTGACAGATCAGGGGTTCGCTGTTGTTGGGGCCGACGACCTGCACGCTCAACGGCAGGCCTCCGGAGAAGCCTGCGGGTACCGCTGCTGCCGGGTTGCCCACGACGTTCCACACGGAGGTGTATGCCGCGACCGGTGACGCCTTGGACGATGCCTCGACGAACCCCGCGCCGTCGAGTTGTCCTATGGGATAAGCCTTTCCGGGCGTTGTCGGACAGATCAGCAGATCGTAGGCGGGAAACACCGACGCCAGGATCTGCTTTCCGACGGTCTTGCTGAGTTCGATGGCCTTGGCCACTGCGATATCCGACGCCAGGCCGGTGCTGCGCCCGATGTCGACGCCTTCGCGGGTGCGTCGCTCGAGCAGCTCGTAGTGGTCGGCGCGGCGGGCTTCGGTGCTGAATCCGCCGAGAACCTGCGGTTGGAACGCTGCGGTGAGTGTCGCAGGGTAGACCGGATCGTGTGCGACGACGCGGTGGCCCAGCTTGCCAAGTATGGCGCCGGTCTGCAGCACGGCGCGACGTGTGTCGTCGTCGAGGTGCGTGCCGGCGGGCTGCGCGGTGGAGATCGCAATCCGTAGTGACCGAACAGGTTTCGTCAACGCCTCGGTGAGTGTGTACGGCCACGGATCGGCCTTGTAGAGATCCACCCCGGCGACACTGCCGTGGATGCAGTCGAGAATCAGCGCGGTGTCTTCGACCTTCCGGCACAGCGGGCCGATCACACGAGAGACTTCCACAGGTCGACGTTGGGTGCTGCCGACACTCGCCCACGCTGGAGTTTCAGCCCGTACAAGCCGCACCAGGACGACGGCAGGCGAATCGATCCGCCACCGTCGCCACCGATCGCTGCGGGAACCATGCCCGACGCCACCGCCGACGCGGTCCCTCCCGACGACCCTGCGGTGGAGTGCAGGATGTTCCACGGGTTTCGGGTGTATCCATGTGCCGACGTCTCTGTGAACGGCCAGATGCCGAACTCCGGCATGGCCGTGATCCCGAGGATGACCGCACCCGCCGCGCGCAGGCGCTTCACCACCTCGGCGTCGTCGGTCGAGGGTTTGGTGAACGCCGCGCCGCCGTAGGTCGTCGGGACGCCTTTGACGTGATTTTCGGCTTTGATCCCGATCGGCACGCCGTGCAGTGGACCGAGGCGTGCGCCGCTGGCCTTCTTCGCGTCGAGAGCGTCGGCCTCGGCGCGGGCGCGCTCGTGAAGCGGAATTGTCCACGCGCGCAACGTCGGATTGAGCATGTCGATCCGAGCCAGGAAGAAGTCGGTGATCTGTCGTGCGGTGAACTCGCCTGCCGCAATGCGTTTGGCGATCTCGACGACACCTGCGAACGCGATGTCTTTGTCGTGTGGGTCGAGGTCGCGGCCCGCAGCCGCAGCGGGTGCGGCCCCCGTCACGCCTTGCAGCGCAACCGCACCCACCGCCGCCGCGGCAACTCCCCCGACGAGGACGGAACGTCTGCGGAAGCCTGAGCGCTGGACGCTCCCAGGCGTGTCATGTGATCCTGTCCCCGTTGAGTGCTCGTGTGGATGGGGGGCACTTCCAACGCCCCGTACCGCCTGTGATGCCGACATGGTTCCCCTTTGCCCCGGCCGTCGTGATTCGTCACCGCCACCGCGATCCGGCAGCGATGGCATGACTCTAGGAGGCAGGTGTGACCGGCGGATCGCCTCAACGTTGCACTGGTTGCGAAGATCGTCAGCGGCCGCTCGCGAGTGGATTTACCTGTCTGTCACACGCGGGTCCGGAGAGTGACGTCCGAGTGGCGTGGCTCTCGTGACCTGGATCTATTGCTCACTGCCGGGTAGTACGTATCTCACTCCGGTTAACGCGGCCGTGACCTCGAGTAGCCGCGACGCAACGTCGGGGGTCCACTGTGAACGCGATCATGACCTCGACTTCCTCCTCATCGGTTCCCTCGCCGCCCGTGCCTTCGGTACCACTGATCGCCGACGAGTCGCCGGTAGGCGGGCTCACCCGCAGGCAGCTCCCGTTCGTAGCGGTTGTCGCGCAGTCTGTCGCGGCGATCGCGCCTGCCGGTACGTCCGCCGTGACGCCACTCTTCGTGATCGTGGCGGCAGGTGGGGTGAGAAGTATTGCGGCATTCCTGACCGCGCTCGTGGTGATCATGTTCGTCTCACTCTGCATCCGGCCGATGGCGCAACGCGTTGCTGTGGTCGGTGGTCTCTATTCCTATGTGGCTCAGGCGTATGGCGCGAGGACGGCGATGGTGACGGCATGGTCGGCGGTCGTCGGCTACACCGCCGTGAGTATCGCCGGTCTCATGGCCGTCGGCCTGTACACGAATCATCTCGCGATCAGCGTCGGTGTGACACAACAGGTATCGCACGTCACGATGAGCGTGATCGTTGTTCTCGCCGCCGTGGCCATGGCCTTCGTCATGATCAGAGGGGTGAAGGTCTCGGCGGTGGTGACCCTCTGCATCGAGCTGCTCGCGGTGGTCGTGATGGCCGGTCTGATGGTGTGGCTCGGCTACACCCATCGTGACCAACCATGGCGGCTATCCAGTGCGCACCCGAATCCTGATGGCTCGCTGGCGCTGAGTGTGGTTGTCGCAGTGAGTGCATTCGTCGGATTCGAGAGTTCGACGACGCTGTCCGCCGAGGCGCGTCGAACCTTCCGGTCGGTACCGCGTGCACTGCTGTGGACACCGTTGTTCGCAGGCGTGATCTATCTGCTTGCCGTGTCGAGTCAGTCGGCGGCGATGGCGGGAGCGCCGGATTCGGTACGGGAGAGCAGCACACCGCTCGCGGCGCTCTTCCTCGCGGACGGAAGTCCCTTCGCCGCAGTGATTCTCGACGTCGGTATCGCGACGTCGTTCCTGGCGTGCGCGCTTGCGTCGGTGAATGCGCTTGTGCGCGTGCTGTTCACGCTGGGGCGCTAGCACATCATCCCGCGTCAGTTCGGCGACACGCATCGTCGACTTCACACACCTGCGGTCGCCACCGCGATCGCGACATCGGTGGTGGCTCTCGGCCCGTTGGTGTTCCTGTGGTGCGGTGGCGATCCCGAGGAAGGCGTCCGTGACTTCCTCACCCTCAGCGCACTGGGCTACATGGGTAGTTATGTCGCGGCATGCCTCGCGGCGCCACGGTTGTTGCGACGCATGGGGGAGCCGACCCGCCCCCTGCTGGTGGCGAGTTGGGGAACGGCGTCGTGCCTGGTGATCCTTCTCGGTTTGGGCGCAACGATGTCGGACACCGGTGATCGCGTGATGTTCCTGTGCTTCTTCGGCTCGGTGGCGGTCGTGGCCGTCGCGGTGGTCATGATCTATGCGCGGTGGCCCGCACGGTTCGCGCGGGTCGGGGTGTTCGACGAGACGAGCCGCGACGACGTGCTGGCGTTACCGGGAATGCGCTGATGGGGATGGGACGTCCCGGCGCAGGGGAGTCGATAGCGCGGGCAATGCAGATCATCGAGGCGGTCGGCGATCTCGGGCCGGGAGCGACGAGCCGCGAGATCGCGGACCGCCTGGATCTGCCGCCCGCTAACATCTATCGCCTGTTGAACACGTTGGCCGTCGAGGAGTACCTCGTGCGGACCGCGGATCTGCGGGGTTTCGCGCTGGGCAACAGATTGAACACCATGGTGCACTCCGCGGTTACCCCGTACATGTCCAGTCGCGCACAAGAACTCTGCGAGAAGTTCCGCGCATCAGTGCGTTTCGGTGTGTACGTCATGCACTTTCGGCCCGCGACCCTGCGGATCGTCGACATGGACCCCGACCATCCGTTGGCCGCCGAGCACGAGATGATCCGGTCGCTACACGCATCGGCCGCGGGAAAGCTTCTGCTCGCAGCGGATTCGCAGTGGCGCGAGCTCCTGCCACCAACGCTTCCCGCGCTGACACAGTCGACCGTCGTCGAGATGCGTGAACTCGCAGCACAGGTAGAGGAGACCCGCCAACGTGGCTACGCGGTCTCGGTCGACGAGATGCTCGACGGCGAGGCGTCGATCGCCGTACCGATCCTCGACGTCGAGGGCGTGGTCCGTGGCGCGGTCACGGTGAAGGGGTTCTCTGCGCGTCTGGATGCCATCACCTCCCTCGTGCCCCGCTGTCGTGAACTCGCCGCCGAACTCGGCCCCCTGCTGTACTGACTCCTGCTGTACTGATTTTGCCGTCCAGCCCCTTCTTGCTGGTCAGTGAAAGTTTCTGCGCCATATCGGCCCGGCGTCTAGTGTCGAGGGCACGGCGTTGAAACAGCCCGACGCCTCGTTGACAACTTTTCGCCCGCACCAGCCCCTTGGAGGCGATATGTCGGATCAGAACGATTTCTACACAACCAGAGACTCCGGAGCTCCTGCCGGAAGCGATGAGCATTCGCTCACCGTCGGTGCCGGTGGTCCCATCGTCCTGCACGATCACTACCTGATCGAGCAGATGGCCCAGTTCAACCGCGAACGCATTCCCGAGCGTCAGCCCCACGCCAAGGGGAGCGGTGCATTCGGCACGTTCGAGACAACCGAAGACGTCTCGGCGTACACCTGCGCGGCACTGTTCCAGCCGGGCGTGAAGACGGAGATGGTCGCGAGATTCTCGACCGTCGCCGGAGAGCGGGGCAGTCCGGACACCTGGCGCGACCCGCGCGGCTTCGCGTTGAAGTTCTATACCTCAGAGGGCATCTACGACATGGTCGGCAACAACACGCCGGTCTTCTTCATCAAGGATCCGCTGAAGTTCCAGCACTTCATCCGGTCGCAGAAACGCCGCGCCGACAACAACCTTCGCGACCACGACATGCAGTGGGACTTCTGGACGTTGTCTCCGGAGTCGGCGCACCAGGTCACCTGGCTCATGGGCGACCGCGGCATTCCGAAGACCTGGCGCCACATGAACGGCTACAGCTCGCACACCTATCTGTGGGTGAATGCCCAGGGCGTCAAGCACTGGGTGAGGTATCACTTCATTTCCGATCAGGGCGTCGAGTTCTTCACCCAGGACGAAGCCGACCAAATGGCTTCTGCCGACACCGATTTCCACACCCGCGACCTCTTCGAGAACATCGCTGGCGGAGGTCGGCCGAGCTGGACGCTCAAGGTGCAACTGATGCCATACGACGACGCGGTCTCGTATCGGTTCAATCCCTTTGACCTGACCAAGGTGTGGCCGCACGGCGACTACCCGCTGCACGAGGTCGGGAAGATGACGTTGCACACCAACCCGACCGACAACCATGCACAGATCGAGCAGGCGGCATTCGAGCCGAACAACGTCGTGCCCGGTATCGGATTCAGCCCCGACCGCATGCTGCTCGGCCGCGTGTTCGCCTACGCCGACGCGCACCGTGCCCGACTCGGCGTGAACTACAAGCAGATCCCGGTCAACGCGCCTCGTAACGACGTCCACACCTACTCCAAAGACGGTGCGATGCGGATCAATCCGGTGACCGACCCGGTCTATGCACCGAACTCGAAAGGTGGTCCCGCCGCGACGTTCTCGGGTCAGCCGGAGCCTCAGTGGGCAGCCGACGGCGAGATCATCCGCAGCGCCTATGTCGACCATCCCGAGGACGACGACTGGAGTCAGGCGGGCACCCTGGTCCGTGAGGTACTCGACGACGCTGCGCGAGATCGATTGGTGGACAACGTCGTCGGCCATCTACTCGACGGAGTGACCGAGCCGGTGCTGGCCCGAGCGTTCGACTACTGGAGCCGCGTCGACACCGACCTCGGCGCCAAGATCAAGAAGGGCGTCACGGAGAAGGCCGACGAGCCCGACCCCAAGGCCGCCGACCAGGGCAACCCAGCCCGATCGTCGATGCAGCAGAAGGTCTGAGACGCCCACTCGCCTGCCTCGAGCGCACAGTGGGCTGAATACGGCGCACAGTGGGCTGAATAAGGCGCACAGTCGACGGGAACTCCCGCCGACTGTGCGCCTTATTTCGTCGAGTGGGCGCTCTGTCAGGCCGAGTGGGCGCTCTGTCCGGCCGACTGTGCGTCCGCTCAACCCTGCGCGGGCAGGATGCGGTGGAGGAACGCCAGGAGGTACATGAGGCCGGCCCCGTCGCGGACGTCGTCGTGGCCCGCGTTGACGGCGTGGAACTCGAAGCGCGTGCCCGCTCGCCGGAACTGTCGGAGCAGACGTAGCGTCAGCGGCAGTGGTACGCGAGAGTCCTTCCAGCCGTGCACGATCAACACCGGAGCGCCGTAGTCGCCGGTGGGCACGGCCATGTATTCGGCGAGGGAGCGTCGAAAATCGCTGTCGCCCAGGGGTTTCGCCACTACCGAACCCGTGGATACACCCGCAACCAGTTGCGGCCACGCGGCGCTGCACACACCGGTCATCTCGTCGGAGATTCGCTGGCCGGCAGGGGTGAGGTAGGCGCGGACGTCCACCTTGGTCGGCGTCGCCGTCATCCCGGTCAGCACCGCGAGCAGGCTGCCCACGGGAAAGCCGGGGATTGAGGGCATCCCGGGTCGGGCCATCGCGAAGACGTGCTCGATGTTCGACGCCGGGGCCAGGGCCGCGGTGCCGTGGAAGATCAGGTCGGGTGCATACGTCGCCGCGCGGTGCCCCGCCGCGAGTGCCGCGTGACCGCCCTGCGACTGACCGGCGACGGCCCAGTGCCGCGACAGCTCATGGATGCCCGCGCGTGCTGCGGCCACTGCGTCGATCGTCGCGGTCGATTCGGTGTCGGTGTGCAGATACGGATGCGGTCCGATGGTGCCGGGCCCGAGGCCGAGGTAGTCCGGGGCGACGACGGCGTACCCGGCGGCGTTGAGACGGCCGATCACCTCGCCGGTCCCGGCCTCGAGATCTGGCGAGCCGGTCAACCCACAATGCTCCGACAACCCCGACGTCCCGTGGGTCCACGCGACCACCCGCCATCCCTCGGCGGGGGCCGGACCATCTGGGAGGCACACCAATCCCGTTGCGGTGACCGACGTTCCATCCGGTCCAGGAGTGGAGTAGACGAGTCGACTCACGGTGTGCAGCCCGCCCCACGAACCGATCGGGTCGAGTCGCTGCAGCGTCGAACGTCGGCTCACGCCTCACCCCCGCATTCTGTCCGCATCGACCGTCGAATGGCCGTCGCGTCTCGACAGCCATTCAATCAGCACGGGCGCGCGAGTGCGCCGGATCGTCGAGTACCGCTCCCGCCGGTTGACCGGATTGGCATAGTGAAGAGGTGGACTCCGACACGAGCACGAGCGGCTTCGACCTGAGCGAGGCGATGCGCACGACGTTCGCATCGCGGTCGTACACCGACGACCCACTTCCCGACGACGTGCTCTTCGACATCCTCGACGTCGCGCGCTTCGCCCCGAGCGGCGGTAACCGTCAGGGCGCGCACGTGACCGTGGTCCGCGACGCCGAGACGAAACGTCGGATCGCTGACCTCAGCAAACCGGCGGCCCGGCGCTATCTCGCACAAAAGGCGGCAGGCGAGAGTCCGTGGAATCCGGTCAACCCGACGTCGGTCACCGAGGCCGACCTCGAAGCCGTCGACGGTGTCGACGCATTCGTCTCGCCACTCATCAACGCTCCGGTTGTGCTCGTCGTGTCGGTCGACCTCGCCGTCGTCGCGGCGACCGACCAGGATCTCGACCGTATCGGCGTCATCAGCGGTGCGTCGATCTATCCGCTGGTGTGGAACATCCTGCTACAGGCTCGTGCCCACGGCTTCGGCGGCACGGTCACGACGATGGCCGCGGCGAGCGAGCCTGCCGTCCAAGAACTTCTCGGGTTGCCGACGACGCACGCGGTCGCCGCCGTGTTGCCCATCGGCAAGCCGGTCAAACAGCTCACGAAGCTGCGCAGGCAACCCGTCGACGAGTTCGTCACGATCGAGAGATTCGACGGTCCGCCGCTGCGGGCCACACAGGACTGACACACAAGCAGGACCGACACACAAGCAGGACCGACACAGGAGACTCATGAGCGAACGCCAGGTGCTATTGCCGACCGAAGACCACCCGATCACCGTCGAACCCACCGCAGAACATGTGCGAGTACGCGTCGGCGATCGCGTCATTGCCGAGACCGACGCCGCGCTCATTCTGCGTGAGGCGTCGTATCCGCCGGTCTACTACATACCGCGCCACGACCTCGACGCCGACGTCCTCACTCCGAGCACGCATCAGACCTACTGTCCCTACAAGGGGGAGGCCGGATACCACGGGATAGTCGGTGCCGACGGTGCGACTCTCGCCGACAAGGTGTGGTTCTACGACCAGCCGTACCCCGCGGTCGGCGAGATCGCAGGCCACGTCGCGTTCTATCCCGACGCGGTGACCATCGAGATCACACCGAATTGAGCAGGGGGAGGAGCGAAGTGGACACCCAGACCCTCGGGGACACGCTTGAGATCCGGCAGTTGCTGACTCGGTACGCAACCGCGGTCGACGCAAGGGATTGGTCGCTCTATCGTACGGTTTTCACCGACGACGCCGAAATCGACTACACGGCATCGCCGTTCGGAATCGTCGGCGGCGTCGGCGATGTTGTCGATTGGCTCGAGCGGGGGCTGTCGTCGTTGGAGATGACGATGCACTACGTGATGAACATCGACGCCGAGATCAGCGGCGACAAGGCTACCGTCCGCGCACAGTTCTTCAACCCCATGCAGATACCGGGGCTCGGCGAGCAGAGTTCGTGTGGCGGCTACTACCACCATGAACTCGTCCGCACCGAAGATGGCTGGCGCAGTCGGTCGATGCGCGAGGAGATCGTGTGGTTTGTGAACTCCCCGTTGGGGTCTCACCGCTGAGGCTGCTCGCGGGGCGGCGGGGGCAATTGTCCGGTTAGGACGGGGCCAGTTGTCCGTTTAGGACGGACTCAGTTGTCCGGATAGTCGGCGAACGCATCCGCGGCGCGCACAAATGCCAAGTGCGACAGCGCCTGTGGCGTGTTTCCGACCTGCCTACGCGCGTCGACGTCGTACTCCTCGGAGAACAGTCCGACATCGTTGGCCGTCGCCATACCCTGGGCCATCACTTTCTCGGCGTCGCCGCGCCTGCCGCTGCGGGCGTATTGCTCGGCAAGCCAGAAAGTACACGCCATGAAGGGGTGCTCGGTGCCGTCGAGCCCGTCGACGTGCGACGACGTCCGGTAGCGCAGCACCAATCCGCCCTGCATCAGGGTTTGTTCGATGCCCTCGACCGTGGCGAGCATGCGCGGATCGTCGAAGTCGCAGAAGCCGACCTGGGGGAGTTGCAGGAGCGAGGCGTCGACCTCCGTGGTGCCCGGGTACTGGACGAACCGACCGGTGTCCGGGTCGACCATGGTCTCCTCGATCTCGGCACGAATCTTGTCGCGCAACGCTTTCCAATGGTTGGCAGGCCCCTTGAGTCCGTGTTCTTCGACGGCTCGGACGCCGCGGTCGAACGCCGCCCACACCATCGCCCGCGAGTGTGTGAACTTGCGTAGCGGTCCGCGGATCTCCCAGATGCCGTTGTCGGGCTTGTCGATGTTCTCCTCGGCCCGTTTGAGTAGTTCGCGTTGCAGCGACCACGAGATTTTGTTCTCCGGTAGCCCTGCCGCGCGGGCGGCGTCGAGCGCGACGAGCACCTCTCCGATGGTGTCGGCCTGGAACTGATCGACGGCCCCGTTGCCGACCCGCACCGGTGCGGAGCCCTCGTATCCGGGGAACTGGGGCATCTCGATTTCGGGCAGTTCACGCTCGCCCGCGATACCGTACATGATCTGCAGTTGACTGGGATCTCCGGCGATGGCGCGCAGCAACCACATCCGCCAGTGCTCGGCGACGCGGACGAATCCGTGACAGACGAGGACGTCGAGTGTCAGTGCGGCGTCGCGTAGCCACACGTAGCGGTAGTCCCAATTACGTGATCCACCAATGGATTCGGGGAGCGACGTGGTTGCTGCGGCAACGATCCCGCCGGTGTCGAGGTTACTCAACGCGCGCAACGTGATCAGCGATCGCACGATCGCCGCGTCGCGCGATCCGGTGTGGTCGATACGTCCGGCCCACTCCGTCCACCAGTCGCGTGTTTCGCGCAGCGCCTTGTCGACGTCGAGTGGTTCGGGCTCTTCGCGGTACGAGTGATACCAGGTCAACACCAAGTCGAGCGTCTGGCCCTCACGCACTGTCGTCGTCGCGCGGTGTACATGGTCGGTGGCCTTCAACGCGATACCTCGGACGATCACGGCGTCCGGGCCTGCGACAGCCCTCAGCGCCGGGTGCTCGTCGTCGCCGTGCTGCAGCACCCACGGGACGACCCGCGAATAGTCGAAGCGCATGCGGAGTTCGGTGTCGATCTCGACGTGGCCGCTGATCCCGACCACTCGCCGGACGAGATCGACGCGCCCGCCGTCGATCGGCATGAACTCGTGGACCTCGACGACCCCCGTCGCGGTCTGCCACCGCGTCACGAGGATCAGCGTCTCGTCGTCGTAGCGTCGGCTCACCGTCGCGTCGAGGTCGGTTGGCGCCAGATGCCACGATCCGTGGTCGGGTTTGCCGAGGAGACTGCCGAAGATGGAGGCGCTGTCGAAGCGCGGAACGCACAACCAGTCGACGTCACCGGTGCGGGAGATCAGCGCTCCGGTGCGGCAATCGCCGACGAGTGCGTAGTCTTCGATATAGGCGGCCATGCACTCGATTCTGCCTGTGATCGCAGTTGTCCGACGAAACTTCGCGAGTCGGGCACACGCCAATAGAGCCCGCACCGACGGGCTCATCGTCGAGGAGGACTACGTGACCGGACCGGCGTCGGACAACACCTCGAGCGCTGATGACCAGACGTCACCGCAGGTGACGACGTTGATCATCTTCGGCGCGACGGGCGACCTGACCAAGCGGCTGCTCCTGCCTGCGCTCGGCCAGTTGCTCGGTCTCGAACCAGATCTGAATGTGCGTCTGATCGGCGTCGGTAGACACGACCTGACCGACGATCAGTGGCGGGACAAGGTTCGCGAGGCCTTCGCCGACGAGCGGTCGGACGCAGGCGACCGGGTGGCCGAGCAGACCGTGTACCGCCGGGGCGACCCGACTGACGCCGACGATCTCAGAAGTGTTCTCAGCGATATCGACGGTCGTCCCGTGCTGTACTTCGCGGTGCCGCCGTCGGTGACGCGCAAGGCGTGCGAGGCGCTGCGCGACGTCGACCTTCCGCCCGGCACCACTCTTGCCCCCGAGAAGCCCTTCGGGAGCGACCAGAAGTCGGCTCGCGAACTCAACGAGCTCCTGCTGGAGCTGGTACCCGAGAACCAGATCTACCGCGTCGATCACTTCCTCGGCCAGTCGGTGTTGCTCGACCTGCTCGGTGTGCGCCTGGCCAACCGCGTCTTCGAGCCGGTCTGGTCGGGAACGCATATCGAGTCGGTCGTCATCCGATACGACGAGAGCCTCGGATTAGAAGGCCGCGCAGGCTATTACGACGGGGTCGGCGCGCTGCAGGACATGATCCAGAGTCACCTGCTGCAACTGGTTGCCGTGGTCGCGATGGAACCGCCTGCGACACTTGGCGAACGCGATCTGCGTGATGCGATCGGTGCTGCCCTGCGTGCGGTGCACATCTGGGACGACGACGCCGTGGCATCGTCGCGGCGAGCCCGCTACACGGCGGGCGAAGCGGGCGGCGAGCAGTTGCCCAACTACGTCGACGAAGACGGCGTCGACGCGTCGAACAACACCGAGACGCTGGCGGAAGCCACGTTCGAGGTGCGCACCAACAGATGGCAGGGGGTGCCGTTCACGCTGCGCTCGGGCAAGGCGCTCGACCCGGAGGCGAAGGAGATCGTGCTGACCTTCCGTCCGCTGCGGCATGTCCCCGAGCAATTCGAGGACCAGGTCGAGCCCAACGTCCTGCGTTTCACGTTCGGTCATGACGCGATGTCGGTGCGGCTCAACGTCCACCGTGGCTCACATCCCTTCGCGCTCAAGACTGTTGACCTCGATGCCGATTTCGGCAACGCGTCGATGCGCGCATACGCCGAGGTGCTGTCGGGGATCATCAAAGGCGATGAGACACTTGCTGTTCGCGGCGACGCCGCCGAAGAGTGTTGGCGCATCGTCGATCCCATCGTCGACGCGTGGCGTGCCAACAAGGTGCCGATCGACGGCTACGCCGCGGGCAGTGCCGGACCCGACGCCTGGCCGACGTTGCCGCTGTAGACGGTGGCACCCATGCGTATTCCGTCGACCGTTCGCCGCGCCGTCGCCGACGTGTCAGTCGCCTTCGACGCCCCGCCCGACGAGGTCTTCGACTACCTCGTCGACCCGGCGAATCGTCCACAGTGGCAAGCCAGCCTCCGGGCAATCGCCGATCTGATGCCGCTGGGCGATCGCCCCGGCGACGTCGGGACGTCGTGGACAGACGTCACCGTCGTGCCGGGTGTTCGTCCGCGGATGGAGGTCGTGCGAAGTGCGCGACCGCAGCGTTGGGTCGAGATCGGGCAGTGGAGATTTGTCGACGCCGCGCTCGTGCTCACCGTCGACCGCGCAACCGACGGCTCGACGACCGTCGGGGCGCGGGCCGTGCTCACGCTGCCGATCGTGCTCGCGCCGGTCTTCATCCCTCTGGCAGTGGTCGTCCCGCCTGCCGTTCGCCTAGACCTCCGCAGTGCGGCGTCGGCGATCACGGCACGGCGCAACCATGCCGATCAGGGCAGTTGAATCGCGTTCACGCCTGGGATCACGCTGATCACCTGTGGTGCGGCATTCGGCTGCTCACGCAGCACGCTGACCGTCGCGACGACGGGTCCCGACCCGGTCACAGCGACCGCCGACGTCTTCAGCGTCGACGGGTAGCCGCTCACCGGATAACTCGGCAGCTGCCAGTGACGCAGAGACACCACGCCGTGCTTGCCGGTCCGCAGGTTGTTCCACGAGATCGACAGGTACCGATACGAGCACTGGTAGTGATACTGCGCAGGCGACGGCACCGAGAAGGTGACGGCGGAAGGCGGTGGCGGGAACTGCAGGGTGCGCGGCGCCGGTTGCGCGACGACAGTGACCGGACGAAGCGATCCGCCGGGCACGCCGGCCGGACCGGCCTCGACGCCGCCGATCGCGGGGATCGAGAATGTCAGCCGTCTGATCGCGCGGGTGCCGTCGGCGCGGCATTCGCCAGGGCCGGTCCGCTGACCAGGGCCAATGCGACGAGAACGAACGCGGTCAGTAAGCGTCTAGCGGCGGTGGTCATCGTCGGCTCCTGTGGTGGTCAACACTGGCTGACTGGCGTTCATTGGCGAGTTGCGTGCATTCGGAGCATCGTGGGGACAACGAGCGGCTCCGAATGCCGCCGACACCACTGCACCACGACTGTGAGAGACGGGCAACGACATGCACACGTCTGCGCCGAACGATGGCATGCCGGGAGTCAGCGCATCGTCGGCGAAGGGGCGATGGCTGATCGCCTCGGCTGTGCTCGGTTCGGGGGTCGCCTTCCTCGACGGCACCGTCGTGAACGTCGCGTTGCCGACCATCGCGCGTGACCTCGATACCGGGCTCGCCGGACAGCAGTGGGTCGTCGACGGGTACATGCTCACGCTCAGCGCGCTGCTGCTGACCGGCGGTGTCGCGGGGGATCGGTACGGCCGCAGAGCCGTATTCGTCGGCGGACTGATCGTGTTCGCTAT
The DNA here is from genome assembly GCF_001665475.1 of Gordonia sp. 852002-51296_SCH5728562-b. Classification (NCBI taxonomy): domain Bacteria; kingdom Bacillati; phylum Actinomycetota; class Actinomycetes; order Mycobacteriales; family Gordoniaceae; genus Gordonia; species Gordonia sp. 852002-51296_SCH5728562-b. The sequence goes on from NZ_LZMI01000105.1 coordinate 51,981, forward strand.
CGCCTCGATCGCGTGTGGTCTCGCACCGACCATCGAGTGGTTGGTGGTGGCGCGTCTCGTGCAGGGCGTCGCGGCGGCAGCACTCGTGCCGGGCAGCCTTGCACTGGTCAACGCCGGTATCCGTGAAGAGGAGCGAGGACAGGCAGTCGGGCTGTGGGCGGGGATGTCCGGGGCGACGAGTGCACTCGGGCCGTTCGTCGGCGGATGGCTTGTCGACGCCGCGTCGTGGCGGTGGGTCTTCTTCCTCAGCGTCCCGATCGCGCTCGTTGCGGTGGCAATCACGTTGCGGCACATAGACGAATCGAAAGAGCCGGGCGTGGCTGGGCGTCCCGACATACCCGGTGCCGTCACCATCATGCTGGGACTTGCGGGCGTGATCGTTGCGCTGATCGAGGGGCCGTCGCGCGGGTGGACGCCGTGGATCATCGCCATAGGAATCGCAGGAGTTGTGCTTCTGGTGGTGTTCGTGCTGATCGAACTACGCACGCCTGCACCGCTTCTCGAGTTGTCGATGTTCCGCTCGGCCCAGTTCACCGGAGCAAATGCGACGACGCTGCTCGTCTATGCCGCGCTCGGCGGAGCGCTGTTTCTTGTTGCGCTGCAACTGCAACAAAGCCTGGGGTACTCGGCATTGGAAGCCGGCGCTGCGATGGTGCCGAACACCGTCGTGATGCTCTTCGGGTCATCCCTGTCGGGGCGGGTTGCGCAGAAGACTGGTCCTCGCATTCCGATGACCGTGGGTCCGGTCATCGCGGGCATCGGGCTGGCGTTGATGGCGCGGATCGTCCCGGGGGCAAGCTATCTCGGTGCGGTGTTCCCCGCGGTGATCCTGTTCGGCGTGGGTATGACCATCACGGTCGCGCCCCTGACCGCCGCGGCGCTCGCTGCGGTCGACGACGCGCACGCCGGCGCGGCGTCGGGCGTCAACAACGCCGTGTCGAGGATTGCGGGACTGCTCGCCGTCGCGGTTCTTCCTGCTGTTGCGGGAATCAGCGCGGGACCGGGCCAGCCGCTCGGTCCCGGCTTCACGACGGCGATGCTCATCTCCGCGGTCTTCTGCGCCCTCGGCGGACTGGTCGCGGCCTTCACGATCCGGTCGGGTACCGGCTTCCGACCACAGGTGACGCCGACGGTGAACGCCGCGTGTCAGGACCCCGCGACGCGGGTGCGTTCGTCGACGTCGGGCTGACGGGTCAGGAAAGCGTCGACACACATTCAGGGCGTGGCGCGCACGTCGAGGTCTCGCGATCCGCTCATCTCGTCGGGCAAGGCCATGGCCGCGTACGCGGCGCTACTGTCGACCGGGTGACGTCAACATCATCGGGTAAGTGGGCCGGAACGTATGCGGGGATACTCGCGGTGCTCGGCATCGCCTTCGTGTTCGCGCCCGCCTACCTCGCGGGTGGCCACTACGGCGGATACGGCGACAACGCGCGCCTTGTGCAGTCGATGCGCGTCGCATTCATCGACTATTCGAGCTCGGGGAGCGCAGTTCTGCCGGACAGCCTCAAGACCGTCGTCGACTACTGGGCGCGCTATCACGTCGCGAAAGCGGTGATCGCCGCCTTGGCGCTGCTCGTGATGTGCTCGGCGTGCCGACGGCTCTGGGCGTCGTATCAGGATAAGTCGTATCAGGGCACGTCGTATCAGGGCACGTCGTATCAGGGGCGCCAGGCTGATGGGCGCGGGCGGACGGTGGCTTACGTGGTCGCCGGCTTGACTGCTTCGCTCGGAACGATCACTGCCGCTGCGTTGCTGATGGCCAACATCCAGGGCGCGATTGCGCCGCTGTCATCGGCGGTGTCATTGCTGCCTGCGCAACGTGATTCGTCCCTCGCGGCGGCAGTTGACGCTGTGCGTCACGGGATCGACACACCGGGTGCGTCGCCGGTTGCCGATCACCTCGTCGCCGACTTCGCGCGCTACCACGTCGTGGTGGCGGTGCTGTCCGCGGTATTCGCGGCGCTACTCGGCGTGCTCGCGGTTCGTCTGTGGCGCGGCCGTCATCCTGGTTTGAATGGCGGTGGCGCACTGAGCTATTCGGTGCGTGGCCGTTCGGCAACCGCAACCGCCGCAGCCACGTTGACGGTGGCCGCGGCGGTGCTGGTGCTCTGCGTCGCCAACATATCGAGCGCACTGGAGCCAGCGCGGGCGCTGAGCTTGTTCTTCGCGGGCGGCTGAGGCGCGTTCGCTGCGGTCAGGCGCCCGCTTCGGGGGTACCTGTCAGATGCTCAGCACACGCAGGACGATGTAGGCGATCGAGACGAGCATCAGCACGATGACGGGCGCGATGTTCTTGTCGCCTACGCGAAGGTGGAAGATCGCTGCGCCGAGGAAGTAGAGGAAGGTTCCGATCGCTGCTGCGACGCCGATCGGCCACCAGAACAGGCCGACGATGAGGCCGATTGCTCCCGCGAACTCGGCGAGTGCGAGGAGGCCCACCTTGTCCTCGGGGAATCCGACCTCGGTCATCACACCCATCTGCTTGGGGTCGTGGCGCAGTTTGCCCACTCCCGAGAAGACGAGCATCAGTGCGAACACGATGGCGAGGACGACGGTGGCGATGAACGTGACAGCTCCTGAGTAAACCGCTGCAGTGGCAGACAGGTTATTGAATGTTCAACCAAAGCTACACGCGGTTACTTGAATGTTCAAGTCGGCGTATGCTGAGCGTCATGTCTGATGCACCATGGCTCGACGACGCGCAGCTCAGGGAGTGGAAATCGGTGATGGCACTCCTGACGACGCTGCCTGCCGCGCTCGACTCACAACTCAAGCGCGACGCCGGGCTGAACATGTTCGAGTACCACGTCCTGGTCCGTCTCGAGTCATCTCCCGACCACACCCGTCCGCTGTCCGACCTCGCTTTGCTGACGCAGAGCTCACTGTCGCGGCTGTCGCATGCGATGACGAGACTCGAACGTTCGGGCTGGGTGGCACGCATTGCCAATCCCGGCGGCGGGAGGCACACGCTGGCGCAGATCACCGATGACGGCGTGCGCAAGCTTACCGAGTGCGCCCCCGGCCATGCGGCCGAAGTGCGTCGGGCGGTCGTCGACCCGCTCAGTCCCGACGACCTCGCCGCACTCGGGAGGTCTGCGCGCTGCATCCTTCGCGAGATTGCACCCGACGTCGCCGACGTTCTCGAGCGCGAAGGCTAGGTTTCAGGGGTAGGCACGAGGACGATGTGTACGTCGCGCACGCAGATGTGCCGCCTGATAGGGGGAATCGATGTCCATTCAGCGCAGGGTTCAGGCTCTGGTTCAACGTCGTAGTTTCGTCCCGGGATTCGTCGACGCCGCGCTGGCGGGACGCGGCCGCGACGTCGCAGGTCTCACCGTCGTGATCACCGGGGCGTCGGCGGGGATCGGTCGGGAGTCGGCGCGCCAGCTCGCCGCGCGCGGAGCACGTGTGATCGGTGTGGCGCGCGGCGAGGAGAAGCTGCGCGAGCTGGCGGCCGAGACCGGCTGCGAGTACCGGGTGTGCGATCTCTCCGACGAGGCGTCGAACGACCAACTCATCGCCGACCTCGCCGACGAATTTGTGGACGTTCTGGTCAACAACGCAGGCCACTCGATTCGACGCACCATCGTCGACTCGACCGAACGATTCCACGACTATCAGCGCACAGCACGACTCAACTACCTTGCCGCCGTGCAGCTCTCACTCGGACTGTTGCCGGGCATGGTCGAACGCGGTGAGGGGCAGTTCGTCAATGTGTGCACCTGGGCGCTGCACGCCAACACGTTTCCGCGGTTCTCGGCCTACGCGGGGTCGAAGAGTGCATTGGCGATTTTCGGTCGCAGCCTGAACGCTGAACGGCCAGAGGGAGTTACGGCGACCAACGTCTACTTCCCGCTGGTGCGTACCGAGATGATCGCTCCCACAGCCGAATACGACGACGTCGGCGCGCTGGAGGTCGACGAGGCGGCGAGCTGGATCGTCCGCGCGATCACCCACCGACCCGAAGAGGTGTCGCCGGCCGTCGTGCGCTACCTGCTGCCTGCGATCGACCTCGTGTCACCACGGATGTCGGATAGGACCATCGCTGCGATCACGTGAGATCGGGCTCCGGGTGCGCCCTGAATGTGTGTCTAATCGAAGGATGTGGGTGCTGCAGCACCCACATCCTCCAATACGACACATATTCAGCTGGCGGGTTGGCGCGGAAGGCGATGCTTCGGAGCGCTCTAGTCCAGCTCGAACATCCAGGGCGGGTTCTGAATGAGTTCGACGGGGAGATAGTCGGATTCGACGTCGATCGTCATGCCCTCGTCGAATGCCATCGCGCACAGGCCGAACAGTGGAAGCGAGAAGAAGCCACGGGGAGTGTCGCTGCGTGCTTCGTTCGCACTCCAGTACGTCCGGTGGTCGGTCAGGGCGTCGGTCAGCTGCTCGGTGAAGTTGGCCTGGTCGTCGGGTTCATTGCCGATGGTGCCCAGCACGCCGAACAGGTCCAGCTGCAGCAGCCGAGCCTCCTCCTTCGTCGAGACTGTTGGCGAGTTGACGTGGGAAACAGCAGATTTCAGTGTCTCAGCCCACTCGGGGTCTTTGCGGTCGCGTGCCTGCAGCGCCTCGACGAGTCCGAGCAGCGCACGGTCGTTGCGGCTGCCCTGCGTCAACAGTGCGGGGTCGACGGCGTCGAGCGTCTCGCGTGCCGTCCCGTTGCGTGTGGCGCGTGCCCACCAGTACGCGTCGAGCCAGGTCTGTGCGTTCACCGCGCGGGGATTGTGCCCGGTGCCGTGACTGGCTAGACCCGCAGAGTCCATCTCGAGGACGAATGGTTGGCCAGGCGGGAGCGCTGCGAGTTGGTACATCCCGAGGTAGATCTGCTCGGCCCGACGGGCCGCGACGCGGGTCTCGGCGCGTGATCCGGACGGGTCCGATCCGAAGTGGAGTGCTGCGGCGCTGGTGGCCGCGAGTGCCGCGGTCGGCATCGTCGACTCCGGGTACAGGCTGATGTCCTCGAAGTGCGACACCAGCGCGTCGTCGGATTCGGTTGCCAGTTCGCGCAATTCGTCGATCGATCGGCCAAGTTCGTGCCTGGTTACAGAGTGCATCGTGTGGTCCTATCCGATGTCGAAGTTACGAACGCTATAGCCTGCCCACTCGTCACCCGACACGCGCGCCTTCACGAGACGGTAGCTGAGTGCACCGCGGTTGAGCGCGCTCCGCATGCTCAATGCGCGTGGGTCGCCGTTTCGGGCCATCTCGTCGATGAGTGAATCCAGGTAGCCACGGGTTCCCTGTTCGTACCGCTGGCCGTCGAGGCCGATCCGAGACCCCGACTTGGCCGACGGCCCCTTGACCTCCTGAACCACCATTCGCTCGGAGCCTCCGGTTTTGGCTCGCACCACGAATACCTGGTCCGGGTCACCCGGACCGGATCGGCCACGGGGGCTCGTCAGCTCACGGACGTCGTACTTCGACGCCGGATAGTCACGTGCGATGGCCTGTCGGCCGGCCGCCTCGCCGAGCCCCTCGCCCTGTGCGGTTTGCCGAACATAGGCGTCCTTCAGCTCGGACTCGGTCCGTGGATCGACCTTGCCACCCGTCGTCTGCTGGGCCCGCACTTTCGGCCTTGAGTCGCTGCACGTCGCGGACAGCTTGATTGCGGGCCACGACGTTCTCGCGCATCTGCGACGATTCGGCACTGGTCGGCGCGCGCTGCTGAGCGGGACCGTCGTATGTGGCACGGACCGTCGGCGACGACTGGGATTCGACGAAGCTCCCGGGCTGCTTCGGATTCTCGCGGATGGCCGGAACCAGCTCGCCATTGGCGTCGACGCCGCTTCCCGGCTTCCGCTTGATGACGCCGTTCGATCCCTGCTGCTGGTAGTACTTCGCGCGATACTCCGGATCGTTGATCTTGCTCTGCATCGGAGCGTTGCGCTGCTCGACGCCGGTCGGCTTCGGTTGCGCGGACTGCTCAGGCGCCGGCGCGGCGGGTTGCGAGGGTTTGGGTGATGCGGGCTGCGCGGGTGCGGCGGGTTTGGGTGCCGCGGGCTGCGCGGGTGCGGAGTTCTGCGGTGCAGGCTTGGCGTCCGACTTCGGGGCCGCCGGCTTCGCGGGCGCAGGCGCGGGCGTGGCGTCCGACTTCGGGGGCGCCGGCTTCGCGGGCGCGGGCTTAGCTGGCGCCTCTGGCTTTGCTGGCTTCGCCGGCGCGGGAGGCGCAGGTGCGCTGCCGTCGGTATTCGGGATCGCCGGTGCGGTCTCCTTCGAACCGCAGGCTGAAAGCTCCGACTGCAGCCCGTTGGCCTGTGCCTGTAGGGCATCGCGCTGGCCGGTGAGTTGCTGGGCCTCGGCGTTGTAGGCGCCGACGGCTCCGGCGTTCGTCGTGTCGACGCTTCCGCCGCGGGAGTTGTGCGCGTCGATCTGGCCCTTGAGTGTGTTCGCCTGCGACTGGAGTGCCTGGACCCGCGAGGGGAGCGTCGAGCAGTCCGGTGCGGGCGCGGCGAAGGCCTGCGTCGGCGCTGCCACGATCAGGGCGATCGACGCCATCACGGCGAGAATCACGCCGACGAGGGCTCGTCGACCTGATCTGAGCAGGCTCCCCGTCTCCGCTGTCGATGGTGGGCGAGCGCTCGTGCTTCGAGACATTGTCGGACCTTCCTTGACGTCGAATCTGTATGTGTCAGTTCGATTCGTCCGGCCACCCGAAATGTTCCGGCAGGTGTGAAAGTCGTCCGTTCACTCAGCTTGGGGGAGTGATGGGGTGCTGCGCCTGAATGAGTGTCCAATCGAAGGATGTGGGCGTTGCAGCACCCACATCCTTGGATACGACACACATTTAGCCCCGCATCGGCGGCCAGCGTGGGCCAGGCGGCAGAGCGGAGCCTCCCAATTCCGCCCCAGGCGAAATCTGCCCGGGAACAAACATCCTGCCACCCAGGTTGAGTCCATCAGACTGAACTTTGGAGGTTACATGTCTGACACGTATTCAGTGCCCGTCCTCTTCGTTCCTGATCTGGTCGTCCTGCCCGGCATGGTTGTGCCGGTGCCTCTCGACGACGCTGCGCAGGCGACAGTGGACGCGGCCCGGGCCAGTGAGTCCGGAAAACTGCTGGTCGCTCCCCGCCTGGACGACCGGTATCCCACCTATGGCGTTCTGGCGTCGATCGTGCAGGTCGGACGTATGCCCGGCGGTGTGCAAGCTGCCGTCGTCAAGGGCGAGACACGTGCCCACATCGGCACCGGGACCACTGGCCACGGCAACGCGCTGTGGGTCGAGGTGACCGAGGTCGACGACGCCGAGGCGACGCCCGAGACCAAGGCGCTGGCCGCGGAGTACAAGAAACTCGTGCTGGCCATGCTGCAGCGTCGTGAGGCGTGGCAGATCATCGACGCGGTGAACAAGATGACCGACCCGTCCGATCTCGCCGACACGTCGGGCTACTCGTCGTGGCTCGACGACGTCCAGAAGCGACAACTTCTCGAGACGCCGGACGTCGGCGAACGTCTGCAACTGCTGATCGACTGGACCAGCGAGCACATCGCCGAGACCGAGGTCTCCGACAAGATCGCCGACGACGTTCGGAACGGGATGGAGAAGCAGCAGAAGGAATTCCTGCTCCGCCAGCAACTCGCCGCGATCCGCAAGGAACTCGGTGAGGACGAACCCGACGGTGCCGACGACTACCGCGGTCGCGTCGAAACGGCCGATCTTCCCGATAACGTGCGAGAAGCCGCACTGCGTGAGGTCGGCAAACTCGAGCGCGCCAGTGATCAGTCGCCCGAAACCGGTTGGATCAGAACATGGTTGGACACCGTTCTCGATCTGCCGTGGAGCGTCACCACCGAGGATTCGACGGACATCAAGGGTGCCCGTGAGATCCTCGACGCCGATCACCACGGTCTCGACGACGTGAAGGATCGCATCGTCGAGTATCTGGCGGTGCGTGCCCGACGTGCCGAGCGCAAGCTGCAGGTCGTCGGCGGACGCGGGTCCGGTGCCGTGATGGTGCTGGCCGGTCCTCCCGGTGTCGGCAAGACGTCGCTGGGTGAGTCTGTTGCCCGTGCGCTCGGTCGCAAGTTCGTGCGCGTCGCTCTCGGCGGTGTGCGCGACGAGGCCGAGATCCGCGGTCACCGTCGTACCTACGTCGGCGCACTGCCGGGCCGCATCGTGCGTGCCATCGGCGAGGCGGGATCGATGAATCCCGTTGTGCTGCTGGATGAGATCGACAAGGTCGGTTCCGACTTCCGTGGCGATCCCGCGGCCGCGCTGCTCGAGGTCCTCGACCCCGCGCAGAACCACACGTTCCGCGATCACTACCTCGATCTCGACCTCGACCTGTCCGACGTCGTGTTCCTCGCGACAGCCAACGTCATCGAGAACATCCCGTCGGCCCTGCTCGACCGTATGGAGCTCGTCACGATCGACGGCTACACCGAGGACGACAAGGTGGCCATCGCCCGCGACTTCCTGCTCCCGCGGCAGGAGGAGCGCGCTGCGCTGACAAACGACGAGGTGTCGGTGACCGAGGATGCGCTGCGCGAGATCGCTGCCAACTACACCCGGGAACCGGGTGTGCGCCAGTACGAGCGACTGCTCGCCAAGCTGTTCCGCAAGGTCGCGACGAACGTCGAAAGTGGTAAGGCCACAACGCCTGTCACGATCGAGGAGTCCGATCTCAAGGAGTATCTCGGCCGCGCCCGGTTCACGCCGGAGTCCGAGGAGCGTACGGCAGTCCCCGGTGTTGCCACCGGACTTGCCGTGACCGGAATGGGCGGCGACGTGCTGTTCATCGAGGCCAACCGCACCGATACGGGCGAGGGCAAGGGTGGTCTGCAACTGACCGGCCAACTCGGCGACGTCATGAAGGAGTCCGCGCAGATCGCGCTGTCGTATGTCCGTGCGCACGCCCGCGAACTCGGCGTCGACCCGAAGAACCTGGAGGGCACGATCCACGTGCATGTCCCGGCGGGCGCGGTGCCTAAGGACGGTCCGAGTGCCGGCATCACGATGGTGACAGCCCTGGTGTCGATGGCGACGGGTCGCAAGGTCCGTGCCGAGGTGGGCATGACCGGCGAGGTCACGCTCAACGGCCGCGTGCTCCCGATCGGCGGGCTCAAGCAGAAACTGCTTGCGGCACAACGTAACGGGCTGACGCAGGTGTTCATCTCACCGCGTAACGAGGCCGACCTCGACGACGTCCCGGCTGAGATCCTCGACGCCGTCACGGTCACCCCGGTGGCCGACGTTGCCGATGTCGTCGCACAGGCTCTCGAGCCGGTCGCCGACGCGGCGAGGACAGCCGCCTGATCCCGGAGGATCAACCCGACCTCTGATCGGAGATGGGGCGCACCGATTACGGTGCGCCCCATCGCTTTATCCAGAGAACCTGATCGGGGAATCGATCACATGGTCGGCGGCATCAGCACGGTGTCGACCATGTATACCGTGGCATTTGCGGTCTTGACCCCGCCGCAGACGACGCCAGCGTTGTTGACCTTGAGATCATTGCCCGACCCGGTGACCGTGACGTCCTGACCCTCGAGGGTCTTGTGTGTCCCGTCAATCGCGTCGGGGGCGATCTGTCCCGAAACGACGTGGTAGGTCAGGATTTTCGTGAGCAGATCCTTATCGGTCTTCAGCTTGTCGATCGTCGCTGCGTCGAGCTTCGCAAAGGCGTCGTCGGTCGGCGCGAAGACGGTGTACTGGCCGTTGTTGAGCGTATCCACCAGGTTCACCTGCGGATTGAGCTGTCCCGACACGGCCTGAGTCAGCGTCTTGAGCATCGGGTTGTGGGATGCCGCTGTGGCTACGGGATCCATCGCCATACCCTCGACCGAGCCGCTTCCGGACGGATTGGCCTTCGCATAGTCGGCACATCCCGGCCCCACGAGCGAAGCCGGCTGGGCGGTACCGCTGCTCATCGGCATTGCCGACGACGACATCGGGGCCATCGACGACGCCGTCGAACCGGACGACGAACTGCTGTCGTCAGAACATCCCGCGATCACTCCCACGGTCAGTACGGCGCCTGCTGCTGCAAGAGTCAGGCGTTGAAATCTGTTGGCTACCATGATCGATCCCATCATTGAGGAACAAACTCACCGTGCTGTGAGTCTCGGAGGGCATTCGCTGGAAACCACACCCCGGATGGGTGAAAAGAAAAATACTTCGCGACCCATCCGCACAGCGCGCTCGAACGAAGTACTGCAGAAGTCGACGACCGACGAGGCTGACTTCGGTGAGGAGGTCTGCTGTGGGTCAGCGGTCCGAAATGCGTCAGCGATCCGAAACGTGGCTTCGTGCCGCGGTTTCCGGCCTGCTTGCCGTGCTCGGTGGTATCGCGGCGGGCGAGTTGGTCGCTATTCCATTGTCGCGCATGGCCTCCCCGTTTCAGGCGGTAACCGCGTTTCTCGTCGACAACTCGCCTGCGTCCGCTCGTGAGTGGGCGATCACGACGTTCGGTACCAACGACAAACCGGCGCTGATGATCGGTGTCGCAATCGCTCTCGCCCTACTCTCCATGCTGGCGGGCATTCTGCAGGTGAGGCGGCCCCCTGCGGGGGTCATTCTTGTCGTTCTCGTCGCCGCGTTCGGAGCATTCGCGGCGGCCACTCGTCCCACCGCGGACGCGAGCTACGTGATACCGGCGATCGTCGCAGGCGTGGTCGCGGTTGCGATACTCTTCGTGCTCAGTCGTAGATCGCATGTGCCGCAACAGGTTCGAAGCGATCCTGATGGAGTCGACGAAAACAGCGATGGCACAAAGAGTATAGGAACATCGCGGCGCGCCTTTCTTGGTGCGGCGGCGGTCGTCGCAGGAGCATCCGCGATCTCGCTGGTAGTTGCTCGACGCGTCGCCGACGCCGGGGGAGTGATCGCGGAGCGAGCCCGCCTCGTGTTGCCCCGCGCAAAGTCTGCTGCGCCACCGATTCCTTCAGGCATCGACGTCGAAGGGGCAACACCGTTCCTCACCAGCAACGCGAACTTCTATCGCATCGACACTGCATTGCAGGTCCCACAGTTGTCGACGTCGGATTGGCGTCTGCGAATCCACGGCATGGTTGACCGTGAGATCACGCTGGACTGGAACGATCTCATGGCGATGTCGGCGCAGGAGCGGATCATCACCCTGACGTGCGTTTCCAACGAGGTCGGCGGCGATCTGGCCAGCAACGCGAGGTGGATCGGGTATCCGATGCGCGACATTCTCGCGATGGTGAATCCGCATGCCGACGCGGACATGCTGCTCTCGACGAGCGTCGACGGCTGGACGTCCGGCACACCGCTCGACGCGATCACCGACGGACGCGACGCGATGCTCGCGGTGGGCATGAACGGAACTCCGTTACCACTGGAGCACGGCTATCCCGTACGCCAGGTGATCCCCGGCCTGTACGGCTTCGTGTCCGCATGCAAATGGGTTGTCGATTGGGAGATCACGAGATTCGATCGCGCACAGTCTTATTGGGCGAAGCGCGGCTGGGGTGTGAAAGCACCCATCAAGACGGCGTCACGCATCGACAAACCCGCGCCGCTGTCGACCAATCCGGTCGGGCCGGTCGTGGTCGCCGGTACGGCATGGGCGCAACACCGCGGTGTGCGACGGGTGGAGGTGAGAGTCGACGACGGCCCGTGGAACACCGCGACCCTCGCCACCGAATACTCCACAGACACGTGGCGGCAGTGGAGCTGGACCTGGCAGGCGACGCCAGGACAGCACACGTTGTACTGCCGGGCGACCGACGCCGAGGGGAAGACGCAGACCGACCAGCGAGTGGCTCCGATCCCCGACGGGGCAACGGGATGGCACAGCCGCGTCGTGCAGGTGGCCTAGCGTCGCACGCCAGGCCACCTGGACCGAACGGCGTCGGGCTCAGGCCGTCTTCGACGCCAGCGCCTTCTTGCGGCGCGTGAGGACACCTGCGGCTCCCGCTGCAGACGCGATGAGCGCGGCAACGCCTACGCCGTCGCGTGAGAGCGGGTGTTTGATGACCGCGTCGACGGAGTACCGACCCGGGCCGGTGAGAGCCAGTGCGGCAGAAGCGAGTCCGAGCACGGCGGGGTACTCGAAGCCACCCTCCTGTGCAAAGAATCCGCTGGGGCGGTGCACGTCGGCGGCCGCGATCATCGCTGCCGCGCCCGCTGCTGCTGCCACGCGGGTGCCCGCGCCGAGTGCGACGAGTCCGCCTGCGGCCTCGCTGACGCCCGCGGCTACGGCAGAGGTCTTGGCGGGCTCGAAGCCCATGTGCTGCATGCCCGCAGTCGTGCCGTCGATTCCGGGGCCGCCGAACCAGCCGAGCAACTTCTGGGCGCCGTGCGCGAACAGGGTGGCACCCACGGCGACGCGCAGGGTCAGCAGACCGGCGTCGAGCGCGCGAGAGTGGTTTGTTGTCTTCGACATTATTCTTGACCTTCCTACAGATGTCCTAAGAGGACTGTAGTCCGCTTAGTGACGAGGAGCCACGTGGCCCTGGTCACGCGGCCACCGTGAGCGCCGCCAGGCGTCGTGCAACGTTCCTGCGAGTAGGTCCCGTGCGCATGTGGACGGCCGTAGGCTGGCTTTGAAAACGTTGCCATTGCGATCGCGAGGAGCCGAGATGCCCGACCTGCCCGAGATCACCGACGCCGAGATGCAGACGATTCTCGAGTACGCCCAGCCGTACACGGTCTCGATTCTTCGATCGGGTCCGAACTTCGGCTCGCCCGAGGCCGGGCAGTTCATCAAGGAGCACGGTCGTCGCACCCTCGCACTGCGCAAGGCGGGTGAGCTGGCCGTCGTATTGCCCATCCGGGGCAACGCCGACATCCACGGCGTCGGCGTCTTCGACCGCGACGTCGACACGGTCACCAAGATCATGAACGACGACCCTGCCGTGCAGGCGGGCGTCTTCACCTTCGAGGTCTATCAGGCCGAAGGCCTGCCGGGCGACGCGCTGCCGCCTGCTCCGTGACAGCCGCTTTGCTGGCCCTTTCATAGTTGCGCGAACTGCGCTCAACTTTTTTCTCCGAATCGGGAACAACTCGGATCTGTGCACAGTTGGACCTATCGAGAAACCTGAGTCGGGCAGACTCAAGTAGACTTGACGCGGTGAGACTCAACCAGTAGGACTTGAGTCGGACGCGCTGAAGTCTCTGGTCCCCAGCCAGACGCAGGTTTGCATCGACCAACCCCCTCGGTCGTGCCATCAGCTCGACCAGGGGACTGAGAACTTGGGTGCACACCCACAAACTAGGAGGAAATAACAGATGTCTCGTGCTGTTGGAATCGACCTCGGCACCACCAACTCCGTGGTGTCCGTGCTCGAGGGCGGCGAACCGACTGTCATCGCCAACGCCGAAGGCTCGCGGACCACTCCGTCCGTCGTTGCATTCGCGCGTAACGGTGAGGTACTCGTCGGACAGCCCGCCAAGAACCAGGCCGTCACCAACGTCGACCGCACCATCCGGTCCGTCAAGCGCCACATGGGCGAGGGGGACTGGAACGTCGAGATCGACGACAAGAAGTACACCCCGCAGGAGATCAGCGCACGCACGCTCATGAAGCTCAAGCGCGACGCCGAGGCCTACCTGGGTGAAGACGTCAGCGACGCGGTCATCACCGTGCCCGCGTACTTCAACGACTCGCAGCGTCAGGCCACCAAGGAGGCCGGCCAGATCGCGGGCCTCAACGTCCTGCGCATCGTCAACGAGCCCACTGCTGCCGCACTGGCATACGGACTCGACAAGGGCGAGAAGGAACAGACCATCCTGGTCTTCGACCTCGGTGGCGGTACCTTCGACGTCTCGCTGCTCGAGATCGGCGACGGTGTCGTGGAGGTCCGTGCGACCTCGGGCGACAACAACCTCGGTGGCGACGACTGGGATCAGCGCATCGTCGACTGGCTCGTGGAAAAGTTCAAGAGCAGCTCCGGCATCGACCTGACCAAGGACAAGATGGCCATGCAGCGTCTGCGTGAGGCTGCCGAGAAGGCCAAGATCGAACTGTCTGCCTCGCAGAGCACCTCGATCAACCTGCCCTACATCACCGTCGACGCCGACAAGAACCCGCTCTTCCTCGACGAGCAGTTGAGCCGCAGCGAGTTCCAGAAGATCACCTCGGATCTGCTCGAGCGCACCCGCGCTCCGTTCCAGGCTGTCATCAAGGACGCAGGCATCTCCGTCGGCGACATCGATCACGTTGTGCTCGTTGGTGGTTCGACCCGTATGCCCGCCGTCACCGATCTGGTGAAGGAGCTCACCGGTGGCCAGGAGCCCAACAAGGGCGTCAACCCCGACGAGGTCGTCGCGGTCGGTGCTGCTCTGCAGGCCGGCGTTCTCCGCGGTGAGGTCAAAGACGTTCTGCTGCTTGATGTGACCCCGCTGTCGCTCGGTATCGAGACCAAGGGCGGCGTGATGCACAAGCTGATCGAGCGCAACACCACGATCCCGACCAAGCGGTCGGAGACCTACACCACGGCCGAGGACAACCAGCCGTCGGTGCAGATCCAGGTCTATCAGGGTGAGCGCGAGATCGCGTCGCACAACAAGCTGCTCGGCTCGTTCGAGCTCGGCGGTATCGCTCCTGCGCCGCAGGGTGTTCCGCAGATCGAGGTGACCTTCGACATCGACGCCAACGGCATCGTGCACGTCACCGCGAAGGACAAGGGCACCGGCAAGGAGAACTCCATCCGCATCCAGGAGGGCTCGGGCCTGAGCAAGGACGAGATCGACCGGATGGTCAAGGACGCCGAGGCCCACGCAGAAGAGGACCGCAAGCGTCGTGAGGAGGCCGAGACCCGCAACCAGGCCGAGTCGCTGGTCAACCACACCGAGAAGTTCCTCAAGGACAACGAGGACAAGGTTCCCGGCGAGGTCAAAGACAAGGTCAACGCTGCGATCTCCGAGGCCAACGAGGCCCTGAAGGGCACCGACATCTCGGCGATCAAGAGCGCGATCGAGAAGCTGTCCACGGAGTCCCAGGAGATGGGCCAGGCGATCTACGCGGCATCGGCCGCTGAGTCGCAGAACGGCGCATCCGCCGAGGGTGCCACCGCAGACGCCGACAGCGACGTCGTCGACGCAGAGGTTGTTGACGAGCCGAACTCCGGGGACACCAAGTGACCTCACCGGAGCCCGAGCTCGACACGACTGCGACAGACGCCGCGGGAGTGGACGTGGAGTCGACGGTCGAAGGGACCGTCGACCCCGCGTCGGGTTCGGAAGAGGCGACCGGCGCGAACTCGGCCGAGGTGGCCGAACTGACAGCCGCCCTGCAGCGCGAACGCGCACAGTTCGCCAACTACAAACGGCGAACCGAAGAAGAGAAGCAGGGACGCGTTGCCTACGGCAAGCAGATCCTGATCGACAAGCTGTTGCCCGTTCTCGACGACCTCGACCGTGCCCGCGAGCACGGCGACCTCGAGAGCGGACCGCTCAAGGGTGTGGCCGACAAACTCATCGCCACACTCGACGCTGAAGGATTGACGAAGTTCGGTGCACCGGGCGACCCGTTCGACCCGGAACTGCACGAGGCCGTCCAAAACGACGGCAGCGGAACAGAACCCGTCATCGGCGCGGTTTACCGCGGCGGTTATCGGCTCGGCGACAAGGTGATCCGCACGGCGATGGTGACCGTGACCGATCCCGCCCCGGCTGGTCAGTCGCAACCGCAAGACACTCAGAGTGGTGCACAATAATCACCTGCGCATATTCCGATGGTGCGTCGCGCGAGAACTCGACGCGACGCACCATCGGTGCACTCAAGGCTTTTTCACAACTCAAGACCAGACAACTTCACACAACTACGAAGGAGGTGACGTCTGGTGGCTCCACAACGAGAATGGCTCGAACACGACTTCTACAAGGACCTGGGCGTTGCTTCTGACGCTTCAGCTGAAGAGATCAAGAAGGCTTACCGCAAGCTCGCTCGCGAGCTGCATCCCGATGCCAATCCGGGAGACAAGGAAGCCGAAGAACGCTTCAAGCGGGTGTCTGAAGCCCACAGCGTGCTCTCCGACGCCGACAAGCGTAAGGAGTACGACGAGACCCGTGCCATGTTCGCTGGCGGTCAATTCCGCGGCGGCGGAAACGGTTTCCCGGGAGGGTTCCCCGGAGGCGGCGGGACCCGCTATTCGACGAGCAACGGCGCTGATTTCAACATCGGCGACCTCGGCGACCTGTTCGGCGGCGGAGGTGAATCGAGCGGCGGATTCGGTGACCTGTTCGGCGATCTGTTCAACCGCGGAGGTTCATCGCGCTCGTCGACGGCGACGCGGCCGCGTCGCGGCAACGATCTCGAGACCGAGACCACGCTGTCGTTCAAAGACGCCGCGGTCGGTACGACCGTACCGCTTCGCATAACAAGTCCCGCTCCCTGTACGACGTGCCACGGAAGTGGCGCCAAGCCGGGGACGAGCCCGCGAGTCTGCCCGACCTGCAACGGGTCCGGGCTGGTGAGCCGCAATCAGGGCGCGTTCGGTTTCAGTGAGCCGTGCCAGGACTGCCAGGGAACGGGATCGCGCATCGACGATCCGTGTACCGACTGCGACGGCTCCGGCGTGAAGGTCAGGGCTCGCACGATCAACGTGCGTATCCCCGCCGGCGTCGAAGACGGACAACGAATTCGGTTGGCAGGCCAGGGTGAAGCAGGTCGACGCGGCGCTCCGTCGGGCGACCTCTATGTGGTCGTCCACGTGACCGCCGACAAGATCTTCACCCGCAGCGGCAACGACCTCAAGGTTCAACTTCCGGTCAGTTTCTCTGAATTAGTGCTCGGGGCAACGGTTTCCGTACCGACGCTCGAGGGGTCGGTGGGAGTCAAGATTCCGCCGAACACCACAGACGGACGCACTCTGCGTGTCCGGGGACGTGGTGTACCGAAGCGTTCGGGCGGAGCGGGCGACCTCTTGGTCACCGTGAAGGTCGAGGTGCCGGGCTCACTCGACGACGCCGCGACCGAGGCGCTCAAGAAGTACGCAGAGGCCGAGAAGGCGAGCGGATTCGACCCCCGTGCAGGATGGGGGCGATGAGTCATGGCGAGTCGAGACTTCGAGGATTCGAGCGCGACATTCATGATCTCGGTCGCCGCCGAACTGGCAGGGATGCACGCGCAGACATTGCGCACGTATGACCGGCTCGGACTCGTCACGCCGCAACGCACGACCGGAGGCGGACGCCGCTACTCGACGCGCGACGTCGAACTCCTGAGGGAGATCCAACGTCTCTCGCAGGAGGAAGGCGTCAACCTCGCGGGTATCAAGCGCATCATCGACCTGACCAATCAGGTCGACGCTCTGCAGCAGAGAGTGGGCGAACTGCAGAGTCAGGTCGAGCAGTCCGCTCGCCGAGGCGGCGAGCTGGTGCCGGTTCCGCGCACGAGCGCTCTGGTCGTGTGGCAACCGCGACGCGCCAAGCGTAAAGACTGATCACACGCTCTTTCCACCCATGCTCCCCGACGGCCGGTTGGCCGCCGGGGAGCACGCGTTAGGCTGACTTCTCATAGCAACGTGGGGAGTGAACGGTGACACAGCCGACTGGAACGCAGACGACTGGAACACAGGCATCAGGCGCAGAGCCAACAGCGCCGGTGTCCCTTGGCGTGTCCGTCGTCGGCGACGAGATCGCGTCAGTCGTCATACGCTCGAACGGCGGTAGGGACGAGATCGCGGCCAGCAATCTCGTTGATCTGCCCGATTACCTCCCCGAATCGGCCGCCGCAGCCATCACGGAATTGGTCGAGTCGGTTCCGTTCGAGGTCGATCACCTCATCGTCTCCTGCTCGCGTCCGAGCACCCGCAACTACCTCGCGCAGGCGTTCACGCCAGGATCGTCGACGCCGCCCTGGTACCGGATCACCAGCGTCGATGACATCACGAGTGCCATGCTGGCCGTCGTGCGCTCGTCGCCCGGCGGCGCAGGCGTGACGGCGGTGGTGAACCTTGCACGCACAGGCGGGCCCGCTGACGGTGTGTGCGTGGCGCTCGTCGACAACACCACCGGCCAGTTGCTCGACACCCGCGACAACTCGACGGTCGAGGGGATTCCGGTCACCGATGCACGGGGTGCCGATGACGTCGCTCGACTGATCCTCGACGCCGACGGCGGCTCCCGGTTGAGTTCCGTCGTCTGCACCGGGTCGGGCGCAGAATTGCCCGGCGTCGCGCCCGCGCTCGAGTACGCGGTCGGGCGTCCGGTGTCGATCGCCGAGATGCCTGCTCTCGCGCTCGCCGCGGGCGCTGCCGCCACCCCGCCGAAGACGACGGTGTTGCGCGCAGGCGACTCGGAGCCCGCCGCATTTGCCGCCGCCACGCCCACGCGCGCTCCTCGCGACGCGACGGGGCTGCGTTGGTGGGCGCTGGGAGCGGTGATCGGGGTCGCCGTGCTACTCGGCGCCATCGGACTGACCGCACTGCACGCCAGCGGCGACGACACCAGCGCCAGACCCGACACCACGCCGACCACGGTGACCGTGACCGACACCCCTGAGCAGGCAACCGTCACGCGCGAGGGCGAGGCGGTCACCGAAACGCAGACCGAGACCAGGAGCGAGGTCCGCACCACGACGGTCCGACCGCCGACCGTCACCAGGACGGTTGAAGCCCCGGCGGCTACTCAGACAGAGACCACGACGGTCATCCAGACCACCACGGTCGTCGTCACTGAGCCCGGGCAGTCCGAAGGCAGCGGCGAGCAGGGCCAGGGAACAGGCGAGAACTGAGGTCGCGTGGGGGCGTAGTCCGTCAGTAGACGGGATCCGACTGGATTCTGCTCGCCCGCACGCCCGCGATGATGAGTCGACGACGCGTTGCCGTCACCATCTGCGGAGAACCGACGACGAGCGCCTGATGATCGCTCCAGTCGCCTTCTGCCGCAACAACATCTGGCAGTAAGCCGATCCGATGGTCGACGCCGAGATCCTCGGGTGATGCGATCGAGTTCAACCACCACGGGTCGTCGGATTCCTGCGACACCGCAGTGATGCGCAACCACGGATT
This sequence comes from Gordonia sp. 852002-51296_SCH5728562-b, assembly GCF_001665475.1. Taxonomy (NCBI): domain Bacteria; kingdom Bacillati; phylum Actinomycetota; class Actinomycetes; order Mycobacteriales; family Gordoniaceae; genus Gordonia; species Gordonia sp. 852002-51296_SCH5728562-b. Next base: position 70,908 of record NZ_LZMI01000105.1, read on the forward strand.
GGTCGAAGCGATGCGCGCGAGCACCGCCAGATCGTAGAGCTCTCCGGGGTAGCGCATGCCGTAGAAGATGTGCGTCGACGGCGAGTCTGCCCGCTTCGACATCTCGATCAGGAGCGCGCGCAGCGGAGCGAGGCCGGTACCTCCGGCGACCATGAGGACATCATGGCCGCGTTCGATGTGCAGCGTTCCGTGATTCTGCGCCAGCTTCCAGACGTCGCCGACACGCGTGGTCGACACGATCGCAGAACTCACGACGCCACCGGGGACGGCCCGGACGTGGAATTCGATTTCGCCATCCTCATTGGGCGGAATCGCAGGTGAGAGATGCCGCCATTCGTGCGGCCATTGCGGAATCGCCACCTCGAGGAATTGCCCGACGGAAAAGCGCAGCGGATCCTCGCTGAGGAGTCGCACGACTGCGAGGTCGCGGGTGATCCGATACTTCTCGGCCACCCGCGCGGTCCAGGTCGGCGGCCCGGACGCCATCTCGGCAGCACCGCGCATCACACCGGTTGTCAACATCATCGCCTGGGTGACTGTCTCCTCGGTATCGCCATCCCAGTAGCCGTCGAGCAGCGCGCGGAACTCTCCGATCAGCGCGGTACACATCAGTGGGTAGTGCGCGGGCAGCACCCCGAACTTGCGATGATCGCGCCCGAGCTGGGCAAGTAGTTCGACCAGGTCAGTGTGGCCGTCGTCGGACGGGATGACCTCGAGGGCGTGGTCGATCACCCCGAAGAACGCCTCACGCAGATGCGACATCTGGGCGGGAAACAGGTCCCGCAGATCGGGATCGAGGGCGAAAAGGCGCGTGAAGACGCCGCGCGTGAACGCATCGGGATCGCGTCCGATGACCTGACGCACGTGGTGCAGCGCATGGCGTGAGTGCCCGCCCATGCTCACCTCCGATCGTGCCGCCCCGTCGACAGCCTCTCCATTCTGCCCCCTCGTCGGCGCGGGGTGCCCGAGGTGGCGAAAGGTGTGTCCGTCGAAAAGAATCCGCACCCGTCGAACGCTTAATCGATCCGAAAATCGGAGCGATGTGGGATCCTGTATTTGTGGGCTCCCTGGAAAACGTGCTCCCGGGAATCGTCGACGCGCACATGTTGCAATGGAATCCGCGTCAGACTCCTTGGCGGGCAAAGGGCCTCGCGCGGGTGCGACGACTCACGCCGAGGCTCGGCGATCGCGCATTCACCCTGCTGGTCTCACAGGCCGATAGAGAATACGTGCTGACACCCTCGGTCATCGCGCGCGCCTACGAGACCGAGCAGTACCTCAAAGACATCGCGGGAGTCCCGACGGTCGCGGACGTCGCGATCGACACCGTCGTCGTCGCCGATTCCCACTGGCGCGCATACGCGGGCGACATCGACATGATCGCAGACGCCGAAGCCGAGGAGCTATCGGAAACCCGCTACGTGATCGGCCTTCCCTTCGGTCTCGACGGTGCCCCGCGGTTGGGAGGGCTCATCGTGCACGGCGATCCTCGATCGCCCAACTTCGCCACGCAACTCGACGCACACCTCGACATCACGCCTCTCGTACGCGCGGTCCGGGTGCTCGCGGCACGGCATCCCGATCCGCGCGTTCGCGATTCGACGCCGGACGAGGGTCTGCTGGCGTCGACGTCCGCGCTGCGTGGCTTTGGCGAAGCGGTGCGTCGGGGACTGGTGCTGGAGGCGTTTGTGTATTCGCATCAGCTCTACGACGTGGTCAGTTTGGCACGCGAGTACCCCGAGGCCACGGTCGTCGTCGATCACATCGGGGCGCCGGTGGGTGTGTTCGGTCCGATGGGTGTGCGGACGGGCAACACCGCCGCGGCGCGTGCAGACATCATGCGCCTGTGGCATGAGCGCGTGGTGAGCCTTGCCGCGCAACCGAATATCGTGATGAAGCTGTCCGGTTTGGCGATGCCGATTCTCGGTTACGGACACGACCCACACGGCAACATCGGGAGCCGAAAGACTCTCGCCGAGATGATCGGTCCCCTCGTCGGGCACCTGGTGAGCCATTTCGGGTCGGAACGACTCGTCTTCGGATCCAACTTTCCCCTCGACCGACCCAATGCGACGATGTCGATGCTTGTCGGCGCACTCCTCGACGTACTCAATCCGTGGGGTGACGACTTCTTGCGAAAGATCTTCCGCGACAACGCCCTGCGGGTGTACAACGTCGACGACGCCCCTCGCGGCCAGGCGTGAGGGGCGTCGTGCAGCGGGCTTCTATTTGTCCTCGGGTCCTTCCGGAACCGGCGGCTCAGGCATGACGGGATACTCACCGGTGTAGCCCTGGCGTTGCGCCGCGAGCGTCATGACCTTTGACCGGCAGCCGTACCAGCCGGCGATGAGCAGTGGCGTTCCGACGATGATCGCGATGAGATTCCAGATGTCGTCGTAACACATCAGGACGACCACCGCCGCGAGGAAGATGAGCGTGGCGTAACTGGTGTACGGCGTGCCCGGGAGTCGGAATGAAGGCCGTGTGAGTATGCCCTTCTTCTCCCACCGGTACAGCTGGATCTGACAGGCGACGATCATTGCCCACGTGGAGATGATTCCGAGCGCGGAGAGGTCGAGCGCGATGTTGAAGGCCTCTTCGGGAACGAACAGGTTGAGGATGACGCCGAGGAAGGTCAGCGCTCCTGTCAGTGCGATCCCGCCGAACGGAACCCCGTTCTTGTTCATCTTTCCGGTGAATGACGGTGCAGTTCCGTTGAGCGCCATGGAGCGTAGGGTGCGGCCCGTCGAGTACAGGCCTGCGTTGAGACTCGACATCGCCGCAGTGAGCACGACGAGATTCATGATGCCTCCCGCCGCCGGTACACCGATCTTCGAGAAGAAGGTGACGAACGGACTCTCGTCCGCCTTGTAGGTGGTGTAGGGCAGGAGGAGGGCGAGAACTATCAGGGATCCCACGTAGAACACGGCGATACGCAGGATCACCGAGTTGATCGCTCGCGGCATCACTTTCGCGGGCTCGGCCGTCTCGCCCGCCGCGGTGCCGACCAATTCGACTGCGGCATAGGCAAAGATGACGCCCGACGTCACGATCACCAACGAGAACAATCCCGTGGGGAACATTCCGCCGTTGTCGGAGATGACGCTGAATCCGGTCGATGCGCCCTCGATGTCGAAACGTCCTGCGAGGAAGACGATTCCGACGACGAGGAACGTCACGAGTGCGGTGACCTTGATGATCGACGCCCAGAATTCCATCTCACCGAAGAGTTTGACCGAGATGATGTTCATGGTCAGCACGATGCACAGTGCGATGAGCGCGATCAGCCACTGCGGGATCGCCCCGAACATCCCCCAGTAATGCACGTAGAGCGCCACAGCGGTGACGTCGACGATCGCGGTGGCGGCCCAGTTGAAGAAGTAGAGCCAGCCGGTGACGAATGCTGTTTTCTCACCGAAGAATTCGCGCGCGTAGGAGACGAATGATCCCGACGAAGGTCGGTGGAGAACGAGTTCGCCGAGTGCGCGGAGGATGAAGAAGACGAAGACGCCGCACACGGCGTAGGTGATGAACAGGCCGGGGCCGGCGTCGTGAAGGCGGGAACCCGCACCCATGAACAGGCCGGTTCCGATCGCGCCACCGATGGCGATCATCTGGATCTGTCGCGGTTTGAGCGCCTTCTGGTAGCCCTCTTCCTCGTGGGCGAGCGCTGAATTGTCGTACTGCGTCGTTGGTTCGGCTGTCATGACTCCCCGTGCGCTTGTGGACGATAGACCGTAGGAACAAGATGGACGACCCCTGACGCTATCGACACTTCGCTACATCGAGATGACGCAGGATGTTAACGATCTCGATGGTCGATCGGCGTCGATTTGACGACGCACGGGCCCAATTGTCTTGAGACGCCGCTCGACTGGCGATTCGATGTCCGATTTAACAATGGATGAACTGTGTCGTGCATCACAGGCCGAAGGCGGCGTCGGACCTCTCGGAAAGGTGCTCTCAGGTCCGACGCCACGGCCTACGTCCCGCAGCGGGCTGGGGGACCGGCACGTCGCGGAGGTTGCGGGCGACGATGTCGGCGAACTCGCTACACGTCGAATAGCGATCGGCCGGATTCTTCGCGAGGGCCTTGGCGAACACCGAATTGAGTGCGGACGGAAGCCACGGTCGACGTCGGGTCAGCAGCGGCGGGTCGTCGCGCAGATGCGCGTTGGTGATGGCGAATGCCGTCGCACGTGGGAAAGGCGGAGCGCCGGTGAGGAGTTCGGTGAGCGTGCAGGCGAAGGCGTATTCGTCTGTTGCCGGTGAGAGTTGCTTGGCCTGAAGGAGTTCCGGAGACGCGTAGGCGATCGATCCCTGAACTCGGCCGTTGCGCGCGAGTGGCCGGTTGTCGTCGACTAGCTGCGCGATGCCGAAATCGGAGAGCAATGCGTCGGTGTCGGGTCGTGTCGACGTCAGCAAGATGTTGGCGGGCTTGACGTCTCGATGTAGGACGTCGCGGGAGTGCGCGAAATCGATTGCCGCCGCTATCTGTTGGGCTACCCGGACGAAGGTCGGCACCACCGGTTCTGTCGTGGGTGACGGGATCAGCGCGATCGCGGCGGGACCGTCGACATATTGCATGGCGATCCATAGCGTCGGCGGAACACGGTCGGCGGGGACACCGAGAACCTGCGCTCGACGGATTGACTGTGCGTCGGGTTGCATCTGCCCGCGCGTATACATCTCGACGATGTTCGGGTGGTGGAGTCGGGACGCGATGGTGAACTCGCGCTCGAAACGTCCCGCAGCCCTGGTGTGGCCGGTCTCGTCGGAATGCAGGACTTTGAGCGCTTCTGGCGTGCGCTCGTCGCCACGGTGAACGCGGTACACATCAGCACTACTGCCGCTACCCACCAGCGCATCGATGGTGTAGCCGGCCACGTCGGTTCCCGGCAGGTACACCTCGTCAGGGTATCTGTGCGGTGACCAGCCGGTGCGATCGATGGTCAGTCGGTGGGCGTCAGACGGAAGATCGGGAACACTCGGCCCTGCGCAGTCTTCGTGTACTCGATGAACTGACTCGACATCGACGTGAAGGCCTGCCACGCCTGCTCTCGAGCGGCCGGATCGAGCTCGGTAGCGGTGGCGGAGTGTGTCTCGATGCCGCTACCGTCCGAGGCCCATTCGACGGTCACGTGTGGGTTCTTGCGCAGGTTGTAGACCCACGACGGATTCTTCGGCGAACCTGCTGCGCTGCCGATGATGAACCGTCCGCCCGCTCCGTCTGGTAGTCCGAGAAGGGGACTGACGCGGTCGGCGCCCGACTTTGCGCCGGTGGAATGCAGCACCACGAGGTGGCGTCCGAAGCCCATGGCCGACACGGTGCCGTCGTTCTCATGAAACTCGTCGATGATCTGCGAATTGAAGTCGCTCATGTTTGACCATTGTCTACTGAGTCTGCGTCGGCGTCGGCGAAACGCACTTTTGTTATGCGCATGCGTCCGTCCAACTCGCTCATCGGTGATCGTCACGAAGCCTAGCCTCGGGCTTTCATGCTGATTTCGTGTCGTAAACGAAGATTGGTGCCCTGACCTGGGATAATTCGACTTGCGAAGGTCCGAATATCTCATGATCGAGGAGC
>NZ_LZMI01000106.1:0-7232 GCF_001665475.1 Gordonia sp. 852002-51296_SCH5728562-b
CCGCCCCCCCCGGGCCCCGCGCCCCGCCGCGACCCCCCCCCCCGCCCCCCGCCCCCCCCCACCCCCCCCCCCCCCCCCCCCCCCCCCCCCCCCCCCCCCCCCCCCCCCCCCCCCCCGACTGCGTTTCGAGGAGGTCCGATGGAACCGATCGAGATCAACGCGGGCGCCTGGTACCTGCGCGGAGTCCGCGACGACGAGCGGATCTCCGACGCCGCGGCACTACGCGACCTGGGCGTCGACGATCCCGAAGCCTATGTGCGGCAGGTAGATTCGGGTTGGGCCGACGAGTCGTTGTTCACCTGGGCACTCTGTGAGCCGACGACGGGCGAGCTCGTGGCAACCGTGTCGGTAGTTCTCGACGCCGATCGCGCGAGCGTCGTCGGACATGCCCGTGACGGATACGACGACGCGCTCGCTGCCGCGTATCCGGTCGTTGCCCGATTCGCCACGGGAGCACTCGGCGTCACGATGACCGAACCGCAGACGTGACGAGCATCAACTCCTCGTCGATGCGTGCGCGAGTACGTTGAGTTGTAGGGGAAGTAACGACCTACAGGAGATGGTTCACGATGGCAGAGTTCTCCACAGTCACGGTGCTCGGTGCGGGCGTACTCGGATCTCAGATCGCATTCCAGACCGCATACAAGGGAATCGACGTCACGTCCTACGACATCAATCAGCAGGCTCTCGACGCGGCGTCGAAGCGATACGACGAACTCGTCGAGACCTACAAGCGTGAGGTGCCCGGTGCCGCCGACGGCGCAGCGGAGGCGGCGCGCAAGCGCATCACCCTCACCGACGACCTCGCGAAAGCCGCTCAGTCCCAACTGATCATCGAAGCGGTACCCGAAATCCTCGAACTCAAGCAGGACACCTACCGCAAGCTCAACGAACTCGCGCCGAAGGACACAGTCTTCGCAACCAACTCGTCGTCGCTGCTCCCGAGCGACCTCGAATCGTCGACGGGCCGCCCGGACAAGTTCCTCGCACTGCACTTCGCCAACCGGGTCTGGCAGTTCAACACCGCCGAGATCATGGGCACCAAGGACACCGACCCCGCGGTCTACGACAAGGTGGTGAAGTTCGCCGACGAGATCGGAATGGTGCCCATCCAGATCCACAAGGAGAAGGCGGGCTACGTTCTCAATTCGCTGCTGATCCCGTTCCTCAACGCGGCCCTCGAACTCGCCGCAGGCGGCTACGCCGATCCGCAGGATGTGGACAAGACCTGGCGCATCGCCACCGGATCGCCGCTGGGACCGTTCCAGATCTACGACGTCGTCGGACTGATGACGCCGTACAACATCCTGATGAACGGCGATCAGGGCAACCGCCACCTCGGCGCGTGGCTCAAGCAGAATTACATCGACAAGGGCAAGCTCGGCATGGCCAGCGGCGAGGGGTTCTACACCTACCCCAAGCAGGAGCAGCCCGCCTGAGACCGGTGACCGCCTGGCGCTACGGCTCGTCGATGTCGCGTCCCGAGGCCAGGTCGCCACACTCGACCATCTCGACGATGTCGGCGTGCGCGCGCAGATACGCCGCGGCGCCGACATCGCCGTTCAACGAATCAAGCACTCCCGCAAGGTGGTCGGCTCCGAGATAGACCGGATGTCCCGGGACGTCGCGATACCTCGGGCGTACCACGGCATCTCGTCGACTTCCCGCCTGCCTCAGCACCCTCGCAACCACATCGGCGCCGACGTCCGGCATGTCAACAACATGTAAAACCACGCCTGCCACATCGCCTTTCTCGCACGCCCACGCGAGAGCCGCGCGCACACTCGCCGACAGCCCGTCCGCCCAGTCGCCGACCCGGATCGGCGCAGCACCAGCGGGGGCGCCGACCACCGCCGCACCCATCGTCACGGCCACGTCGTCGCACCCGCCATCGGCCAGCGCCGACACCGCCCTGTTGAGCCAATCCCCGTGCGCTGCAAGTATTTTCGGAATTCCATAGCGACGCCCCTCGCCCGCGGCGAGTACCACGCCAACCACCGGGTCGCCGCCGGCATCATCGGGGCGGTCCGTGTCGTCGACGCGTGCGATGTTCACGGAAGCCGATCGTAGTCGCCTGTCCGAGATCTCCGTTTTAACCTCGCGGAAACGTGCGCTCGTCGCTGCGCGAGAAGTCGCGCGCGGGTCCACTATCTATCTGCTGACGCGCATCCGTTCGCGCATCGGCGCCACATCTGTGTGCGCGAAACACCCATCCTGTTGGAGGCGACCATGACAACCGAGGCGGCACCGGCGTCCCCGCCGGCAAAGAAGCGCAAGCGCGTACACCCCGTCGATCAGGTGCCGCCACCCGGCAAGCTCGTCGCTCTCGGTGCACAGCATGTCGTCGCGTTCTACGCGGGCGCGGTGCTCGTGCCGCTGCTGATCGCCCGCGCGATCAACCTCGACTCCGACGCGCTGACCATGCTCATCACCGCCGACCTCTTCACGTGCGGCATCGCATCGCTGCTGCAGTCGGTCGGCATCTGGAAGATCGGTGTACGCCTGCCGTTGCTGCAGGGCATCACCTTCGCCACGCTCGCACCTGTCATCCAGATCGCCAACCAGAACGGCGGCGGACGCGTCGGCCTGCAGACGGTCTACGGCGCCGTGATCGCAGCCGGCATCGCGACCTTCCTCATCGCTCCGTTCTTCGCCAAACTCATCCGCTTCCTGCCGCCGGTGGTGACGGGCACGCTGATCACCATCATCGGCGTCTGCCTCATCCCGGTCGGCGCGGGCGACGCGGTCACCAACCCGCACGAGCACCTCCACGACAACGCGAACTGGAAATGGGTGTGCTACGCGCTCGGCACCATCCTGCTGATCGTGCTGATGCAGCGATTCTTCCGCGGCTTCATGGCAACGATCGCGGTGCTGATGGGCCTCGTGGTCGCCACCTTCATCGCCTGGCTGTGCGGCGACGCATCATTTGGCATCGTCGGCGAAGCCGGCTGGTTCGGCTTCACCCCGCCGTTCGCCTTCGGCGCTCCGAAGTGGGACCTCGTCGCGATCGTGTCGATGATCGTCGTGCTGCTGGTCGTGGCTGTGGAATCGACCGGATCGATCTTCGCGACCGGCGAGATCGTCGGCAAACGCATCAAGAAGGAGGACGTCGCGGCCGCGGTACGTGCCGACGGCGTGGCCACCATCTTCGGAGGAATCTTCAACTCGTTCCCCTACACCGCGTTCTCCGAAAACGTCGGCCTGGTGCGGCTGACCGGGGTCAAGAGCCGCTGGGTGGTCGCCTGTGCAGGCGTCATCATGATCATCCTGGGCTGCCTGCCCAAGCTGGCGAAGGTGGTCGAGTCCATTCCCGCGCCCATCCTCGGCGGTGCGGCGCTGATCATGTTCGCGACCGTGGCCATCGTCGGTATCCAGACGCTCACGTCGGTCGACTTCACCGACCACCGCAACCTCATCATCGCGGCCACCTCGCTGGCCGTCGCCCTCTATGTGCAGTTCTCGCAGTCGGCGACCCCCACCACCGTCATCGAGAAGGGTGGCGCGCACGTCGACGTCCCCGCACTGCCCGGCGTCGATCAGGCGATGCCCAACATGATCCTGCAGATACCGTTCTCGACGGGCATCACGATGGGTGCGATCACCGCAATCCTGTTGAACCTGTTGTTCTTCCACGTCGGACGTCGCGGCCCGGCCGTCGCGGGACGCGGCGCCATCACCCTCGACGCCGTCAACAAGATGACCTACGTCGAATTCAGTCAGACCTTCGGTGGACTGGTGCAGAACGTCGACTGGGTGGTCGAACGCGCCTACGAGCAGCGCCCCTTCGAGGACGTCCACGATCTGCGCAGCGCCTTCCAGGAGGCCATGCTGACCGGCAGCGACGAGGAACAGTTGCAGCTCATCCGCGCATTCCCCGACCTCGGCGCGGAAGACGAGACCGGCGAGCTGACCGCCGTCGACCACAAGGGCCTGTCCCACCTCGAGGAGACCGAGCACGAGAACGTCGTCGACCTCGCCAAGGCGTACAAGGACCACTTCGGCTTCCCGTTGGTCATCGACGCGCAGGAGGCCGAACGCTACGACCGCGTGCTGCGCAACGGTTGGGCTCGCATGGACAACTCCGAGACCTCGGAGAAGTCCTTCGCGCTCATCGAGATCGCGAAGATCGCCAATCACCGGTTCGACGATCTCGTGGCCGACGCCAACCCACTGACCTCGGCTCGTTTCAGCCGCCAGCCAGAGCTCTCGTAGGCTGAGCGCGTGCGACGAGTGGATTGGCGTGGTCTGCCCAGTTTCAACGAGCTGTCGGAGCGACAGGCGATCAGCACGCTCTACGAGTGCTGCAGTTCATCGATCTGGGCGTTGCGCGTCGCCAAGGCGCGTCCGTTCGTCGACGACGAGGCACTTCTCGAATACGCCGATCTGATACTCGCCGAACTGACCGAATCCGACCTCGACGAGGCATTGGCGGGGCACCCCCGAATCGGAGACCGCCCCGACAACGCCTCGTCGAGTCGGGAACAGTCGGGAGTGACCGGCGCCGATCCCGAGGTACTCGCCGAGCTCAAACAGCTCAACAAGGAGTACGACGAGAAGTTCGGGCACGTCTACCTCGTGTTCGCCAATGGACGCCCCGCAGAAGAACTGCTCGCGATCCTCAAAGAGCGCATACGCAACGACGCTCCGACCGAACGTCGCGTCATGCGCATGGAGCTCGCGAAGATCAATCGCAGTCGGCTGCAACGGATGCTGACACCCGCCGTCGAATTCGTCGACGACTAGGCTGACCTCATGACCGGACTGTCCACTCACGTCCTCGACGCCGTCAGCGGTGCTCCCGCAGTCGGGATGTCGGTGATCCTGCGCGACGTCGACGGCGAACAACTCGCCTCGGGCACCACCAACAGCGACGGCCGCATCCCGCAGGTCAACACCGACCCACTCGCGCCGGGCACCTACCATCTGGTCTTCGCGACCGCAGACTGGTTCGGCGCCAACGGAATCGTCGGCTTCTACCCGCAGATCGACATCTGCTTCACCGTCGACGATCCGAATCGGCACTATCACGTACCGGTGCTGCTGAGCCCGTACTCGTATTCGACGTATCGCGGGAGCTGAGTTCTCGACGTTGTTCCTCGCGGTCGTAGACGACGAGCGACAGCTCATCACAACCACGCACCTGCAGCGTCGTGAAGTGGCAGCCGACGACGCCCTCTCCCGGGACGCGGATTCGCCAGCGTCCCGACCTCTTCTCGTGCGGTTCGTAGCGGTTCCAGATGTAGCGAAATGCCTTGCTGGACCGCCACAACTGGTCGATCAACGCTCGATGTTCCGCCGACGCCTGCCGCGTGGCCAGGTTCAGATGCGCCAGCCCCACGACCTCGTAGGCCTTGGCCGTCCAGTCCACGTACACCGATCTGCTGATCGGGTCGTCGAAGATGTACTGCAGCAACGAGACTGGTTGAATCGGCCATTCGGAAGAATCCCGGTCGGGGAACAGGACGGCCGCGGTTGCCTTGTCGACGGTGGTCAGCATCAGCTCGTCAGTGAGCAGGTGCAGCATGACGGTGTCGAAGAGCTTCGAACCGATCGTCAACAGATCGCCCTGCGCCTCGTCGAGCGCCTCCGCGGTGATCTCGGGAGCACCCGACGGTTCGGCGGTAAGTGCCAACAGGTACCTGCGGTCGAGATCGCTCAGACGCAGGGCGTCGGCGACAGATCCGACGACCGCGCGCGAGGGGTGCGCCACCTTGCCCTGCTCGAACTTGGTGTAGTAGTCCATGCTCACCCCTGCGGCCCAGGCGATCTCCTCGCGCCGCAGTCCCGCAACCCGACGGTCGGTAGTGGCGTTGTAGACAGGCCAGGAGGGATCGGGGGCCAACTGTGCGCGTCGATTCCGGAGGAACCCGGACGTCGCGGTGGCGCGGTAGTCGGCCGTGACAGAGCGCGACGACGCGCTCTCCGCGTCGTCGGTCCCCCGGCCTTCGCTCATGCGAGTTGCGCGTCGATCGCGGCGGTGAACTCCGAGAGGTCGTCCGGGGTGCGCGACGTGATCAGCGTGAACCCGTTGGTGTCGTCACTCACCACCGCCTCGTCCACCCAGTTGCCGCCGGCGTTGTTCACATCGGTTCGCAACGACGAATATGACGTCAGGGTCTTGCCGACGAGCAATCCCGTTTCGACGATCAGCCACGGTCCGTGGCAGATCGCGGCGACGGGTTTACCCGCATCGGCAAAACTGCGCACCACGCTCTGCGCCCTCGCATCGGTGCGCAGTGTGTCGGCGTTGAGTGTGCCCCCGGGCACCACGAGGACGTCGTAGTCGGCGGGATCGACGTCGGCGAGACCCTGACGTCATATTCGTCGTTGCGAACCGATGTGAACAACGCCGGCGGCAACTGGGTGGACGAGGCGGTGGTGAGTGACGACACCAACGGGTTCACGCTGATCACGTCGCGCACCCCGGACGACCTCTCGGAGTTCACCGCCGCGATCGACGCGCAACTCGCATGAGCGAAGGCCGGGGGACCGACGACGCGGAGAGCGCGTCGTCGCGCTCTGTCACGGCCGACTACCGCGCCACCGCGACGTCCGGGTTCCTCCGGAATCGACGCGCACAGTTGGCCCCCGATCCCTCCTGGCCTGTCTACAACGCCATACGACGTCGCGATGATCAGTGCCTTCTTGTCGGAGAGAGCCATTATTCGATCCTTTCAGGAATTGCCGTCAACTGGCGTGTACGGGGAGATGTCGTAGGCGGTCGCGACCAGTTCGGGACGTTTGCCGTCATTGAGCGTGCGATCCCACTGCGCCTGTGTCTGTGCCTTGATGTCGTCGACCGTGCGGGCGGGCAACACGTGTCGGTAGTCGGTGTCGGTACCGGTGAGGACATCGATCGTCACGGTGATGACCTCCTCCGGGTCGAACTGCTCGTGCGGGAATGCGAGCTTGCTGTAGTCGTAGAGTCGCGTCGACGGGTCATCGACCCACGACTTCCACTCCTCGAACATGGTGTCGTTGAATCCGGTGAGAAACGGCCCGGGGTTGATGGTGGCAACCGTGACGCCGTACTCAGCGAGTTCCTGATCCAACGCATCAGCAAACGCTTCGACGGCGTGCTTCGAGCCTGCGTACGCACCGGTGAACGGGTCGACGGTGAGCCCTGCGACCGACGACATGAAGACGATCTTGCCGCCACCCTTGGCCACCATCCGCTTGGCGATGGGCTGCGTCAGCAGGATCGGGCCGAAGACGTTCACCTCGAACTG
>NZ_LZMI01000107.1:0-732 GCF_001665475.1 Gordonia sp. 852002-51296_SCH5728562-b
GCCAGTACGGCGGCATGGACGGTGACGCCGCGAAGGAACTCAAAGAGCTGCGCGAGCAGAATAGCCGTCTCAAGCGGTTGCTCGCCGATGCCGAACTCGAGAAAGACGCGCTGCGGGAGATCGCCAAGGGAAAATTCTGAGCCCGACCGCCAAACGTGCCGCCATCGACATGCTCAAAGACGTCAAGAACATGTCAGAACGTATGGCGTGCAGGGTAGTTGGGCTTTCCCGTTCCGCCTATCGACGGCTGCCGCACGCACACACCCCGGCCGATCCGGACGCCGCACTGCGCGAGCAGCTACGCACGTATGCCCGCAAGAACCCCCGGCACGGGTTCCGGCGCGCGTGGGCGCACCTGCGCTTCGACGACGGCATCGAGATCAACAAGAAGAGGGTGCATCGACTGTGGAAGGAGGAGGGCCTGCAAGTGCGGCGTGCTCCGCGGCGCAAACGGGTCGGCCAATCGTCGGTGCCGGTCGTGGTCGCGGACGCACCGAAAGTGGTGTGGGCGTTGGACTTTCAGTTCGATTCCTCTGTCGACGGTAAGACGATAAAGATCGCGTCGATGGTGGACGAGCACACCCGGCTATCGCTGCTGAACATCGTGGACCGCTCGATCACCGCCGAACGGCTGATCGAGGAGTTGGAGAAGACTTTCGCGATCTGGGGTGGCCCGCCCATGGTGCTGCGCATGGACAACGGCCCTGAGTTCATCTCAGAAGCCCTGCGCGA
>NZ_LZMI01000108.1:0-6930 GCF_001665475.1 Gordonia sp. 852002-51296_SCH5728562-b
GCTTTGTGTTTTTGGTGGTGGTTGTTTTTTTTCCGGTGTCTTTTATCGTCTTTTGTTTAACCGGGGGCTCCCCGGGGGGTTACTTGTCCCCGCCCGGCTCTCGTCGTCTCTGAGGCTGTTGGCTTTACATGGTTCATGAAATGCGTACTCGTAGGCCGCGACGAGGACGTGCAGTCGCGAAAGTGGGGTAGGTGGCTACCCGATACCGCGAGGGCTCGCGCTCGTAGCGTCGTGGTCAGCGAGTTCCCCGGGTCCAGCTCGGTGGTGGTGCCCGACGTGGTGTGCCGGTGCAAGGGATTCGCGTACACAGCTCTGCAGTCTCATCTCGGAAGTCACCGCCATGCACACTCTCTTCGGTCATCAGATCCAGCGCCATCCCGTCGCCACGATTCCCCTGCGCGGTGAGACCCGGCCGGCCCAGACTCACACCCAGGCCCAGCCTCACACCCAAGCCCGGACCTCCGCGGCGCCCGTCGTCGTCGGAGTGTGTGGAACGGACGAATCGTATTGGGCGGTCGAGTATTCCGCCCGCGCGGTCCGCTCCGAGGCGCCGCTCTACCTCGTCAGTGTCGTCGCTCGGCAGCGGGCGAATCCGCACCGCAGTCGCGAGGAACGACGGTGGCGAGATGAGTTGGGCGCCGACGCATATCAGCTCGAGGAGCTCTCGGTGATCCATGAGGTTCAACGACGTGCGCGAGAAGTCGCCTGTGCCGCAGGCGCTTCCGATGTCCGAGCCCTGGTGCGCAGCGGTAAGCCCCACGTCGTGTTGGCGCGGGAGTCCCGCGACCTCGATGCGGCCGCAATGGTTCTCGGGTATGCGTCGGGGCCGGGTCGATTGGCCCGACGGCTTTGTGCCACAACGGATGTCCCGCTCCTGGTGGTCAACAGGGGTGTCGATGCGGGTTACCTGCTCACCGCTACGCCACGTGGTGTGCGCTCCCTGCGTGAGCGGCGTCCAACAGGCGTCCCCGCGACTGGGGAGTGACGGTAGGGCGGCTTGTCAGCTCGGCGGCGCCGGCACCAGCGGTAGCTGACTCGACGCCTGCAGCGACGTCGGCAGGTAGCGCGGAGCGGGATTGCCGCTGTGCGCGGTGTCGTCGGCGGGGTAGTAGAACTTGTGGAATCCGGGCGAGAAGATCAGCGCCCGATTGCCGGTGCGGCAGGCGACCTGGGTGGCTGAGGGCACCGTGCAGGTGACGCCCGCGATCGTCACGCGTGTGCCCACATTCAGGCGCGGCGGACGGAAGCCCGACGCCGAGCCGAAATGGTACGAGGTGCCGGTCAGCAAATCCGGCTTGGGCACCCACCACGGCCCCTGGGCGTCGGCGGTGATGGCTGCACCCTGGACGCCGGGAGGTGCCGTTGCGGGGCGGCCCTGACAGCCCACCGAGCGGAACGTCGGGCCGATCTGGCAGTTCCACCGGCCGGTGGTGAAGAACGACCGTCCGTTGTCGTCGTAGGCCAGCGAGCGGAACGGCGTCGGATCGACAGGTGTGTAGCGCGCGAGGTCGAATGCGGCGGGCAGCGGTGGCGGTGCTGCCTCAGCCGGAGATGCGTTCAGTAGCGGTACGAGAAGTGCCGCAGCGGCCAGGAGCCACGACGCCAGACGGGAGCGAGACATCTTGTGGCGTCTGTGGGTCGTCGGCACGGGGCCAGTCCACCACATCGCGGCGTCGGACGAGGGCGAAACTCGGACAGTGGCGGTGTGCGCGGCGCGGCGACAGCGAATCGCCGCGACGAAACTGAGCTGTTGCGCAGGTCACACCCACTGTTCACTGCGTTGTTGCCCGCTGGTGGTTGTCACCCGCCCACAACACGCCCGACTGTGAGTTTCCCAAGACACGCCGAGCTGAGAAAAGTTCTTTGTTGTGGAAATCGCGCACAGTGTCTGACCTGCAGAGATCGAGTTGCGCACGCATATACTCCCCAACGTTCTCCACAGCGGCTGCACAACTGACGCGGGGTTGCGCGCGAGCCGTCCACAGGCCATCCACAAGTTCGTCCACAAGCGCGTTTGAGTGCGACGAGACGAACTCCTACTGTCTTCCATCAGTGCCGATGGTGTTGCGCGTCGCGATGTGCGGTCCGACATGTCAGACCCCTCGGGTATCAACAAAGACGACTCAGCCAGTCGGATTCCGGGGGACGGCCGATTCGTCAGCACACCGCCGTGTCGACGAGTTTGACGGTTGGGGACGTCCATCGTCAGGGTTCGAGTTCGAAAGGTTGGCACACGTGGCAGTTGTCGATGATCGCGGTCACGGTGCGGCGCGCGATTCCGGACGACCCGACGAGCCCGACATGCCGGTCGAGGAATATGGCCGGCAACCGCCGCAAGACATGGCGGCCGAGCAGTCCGTCCTCGGCGGCATGATGCTCTCGAAAGACGCGATCGCCGACGTCATCGAGAAGATCCGCACCAACGACTTCTACCGACCGGCACATCAGGCCGTCTACGAGGCGATCCTCGAGCTGTACGGCAAGGGTGAACCCGCCGACGCCGTCACGGTCGCCGCAGAGCTCGAGCGCGCGGGCGAGCTGCGCCGCATCGGGGGCGCCCCCTATCTGCACACCCTGATCTCCACCGTGCCCACCGCGGCCAACGCCGGCTACTACGCCGAGATCGTCGCCGAGAAGGCCATTCTTCGACGCCTCGTCGAAGCAGGCACGCGCATCGTGCAGTTCGGCTACTCCGGTGCCGACGGCCAGGATGTCGCCGAGGTGGTCGACCGCGCACAGGCCGAGGTCTACGAGGTCACCGAGCGGCGTACCGCCGAAGACTACGTGCCGCTCGAAGAGCTGCTGCAGCCGACGATGGACGAGATCGACTCCATCGCCTCCCGCGGTGGCATTTCGCTCGGTGTGCCAACGGGTTTCGCCGACCTGGACAAGCTCACCAACGGCCTGCACCCCGGGCAGATGATCATCGTGGCAGCCCGCCCGGGTGTCGGCAAAGCGCTCTCGCTCGATACTCCGCTACCGACCCCGACCGGCTGGACCACGATGGGCACGGTGAGCGTCGGCGACGAGCTGATCGATCCGCACGGTAGGCCCACGCGCGTCGTTGCCGCGACCGAGGTCATGACGGAGCGGCCGTGCTTCGAGGTGGAGTTCAGCGACGGCAGCGTGCTCGTCGCCGACGAACAGCACCAGTGGGTCGCAGAGGTCGACGATGAGCGCCGTACCCTCACCACCGCCGATCTGCGAGTGCACGTCGGGTGCGCCATGGTGCGCAACACCGAGCCACTCGAGTTGCCGCGCAAGAACTTCGCCTACGGTCCGTATACGGTTGCCGCACTTGCGGGAATGGCATTCGACGACCCCGAGATCGGTATCCGCATCGACGCCGAGGGCGATGTCGACGTCATGGCGCTGATGTCAGATCTCGGTGGGCGAATTCCGTATGAGTATCTGCGCGGGTCGATCGCGCAGCGTCGAGCACTGCTCGCCGGCCTCCTCGATGCCCGCGCGAGCGTCGATGAGGACGGATGGATCATCGTTCCGGCCGCCACCCGACACATGACCGCAGTCATCGCCGACCTCGTCGCCGGACTCGGCTACACATACAAGAGGTCGGCGACCGGCTGGCTCCGGGTCGACACGGGCGACGACGACGTCTTCACCGTTTACCACAAAGCGTTGCGCCACAAGGAACTTCGCATGCAGTCGGGAGTTCGACGCGTCGTCGCCGTTCGTCCGGTCCGCAGCGTCCCGGTGCGGTGCGTGCAGGTCGACAACGACGAGCACATGTACCTCGCCGGTGAGGCCATGGTGCCGACGCACAATTCGACGCTCGCCATGGACTTCATCCGGTCGTGCTCGATCGGCCATCAGATGACGGCCGCGATGTTCTCCTTGGAAATGAGCAAGGTCGAGATCGTGATGCGACTCCTCTCGGCAGAAGCCAAGATCAAGCTCGGCGACATGCGTGGCGGTTCGATGTCCGACGACGACTGGACGCGCCTCGCACGTCGA
This sequence comes from Gordonia sp. 852002-51296_SCH5728562-b, assembly GCF_001665475.1. Taxonomy (NCBI): domain Bacteria; kingdom Bacillati; phylum Actinomycetota; class Actinomycetes; order Mycobacteriales; family Gordoniaceae; genus Gordonia; species Gordonia sp. 852002-51296_SCH5728562-b. The sequence continues at coordinate 3,976 of NZ_LZMI01000108.1, forward strand.
ATGGGTGAGATCTCCGAGGCGCCGCTGTTCATCGACGACTCGCCGAACCTCACCATGATGGAGATCCGCGCCAAAGCTCGACGCCTCAAGCAGCGCCACGATCTGAAACTCGTTGTGGTGGACTACATGCAGCTGATGACGTCCGGCAAGAAGGTCGAGTCGCGTCAGCAGGAAGTCTCGGAGTTCAGCCGCCAATTGAAGCTGCTCGCGAAGGAACTCGAGGTTCCCGTGGTCGCGATCAGCCAGCTGAACCGTGGTCCAGAACAGCGCACCGACAAGAAGCCGCAGGTGTCGGACCTTCGTGAATCGGGATCGCTGGAGCAGGACGCCGACATGGTCATCCTGCTCCACCGCCCCGACGCGTTTGAACGCGATGACCCGCGCGCGGGCGAGGCCGACATCATCGTCGGCAAACACCGCAACGGTCCTACTGCCACGATAACCGTTGCGCACCAACTACATCTGAGCCGCTTCGTGGATATGGCGCGAGGGTAGTCGGTGCTGCCGCTATCACTACTTAGGCGAATATGCGGGCCAACGAGACTAGTTCAACACATGGATGGCCTCCGGCTATGTATCCAGGTCTTTGAGTAGTTCTGACCTGCCGCCGGGTGCACTACCAAGCGTCTCGTACCTGCTCACGAGGTCGAGTTGCCAGGGCTGAGCGGTTGCGACAACTAACTCGTCCCAAGACTGTGCACTTGGTATTTGCGATGCGCGGTACGCGTCATTAACAACAGTTGCCGCTAGTGTTCCCGTCCGGAGAAGGGCTGGGATGTTTGCATGCCTGATGTGCGAGGGGTGCGCAGCGCGGAGATAGTCACCCGCCATGCTGTGGGCCGCGATCTGGGCTGCCACCTTGCCGAGCGATATTGCAGATATCAGACTGTGCGCAGCGAGTAGCAGCTCGGTACGTCGGCGCTTCTGCGGCCAGTCGAGCTCTGGTGAACCTGTCTGCGTGAGAGCCTCGGCGTGGACGTAGGTACGGATGATCACCTCAGTTGCGATGACAGTCATTGTTGGCGTAGCGATTCCGCTTCGCACGTTCCAACCTGTCCCTTGACCGAGTCCACTGTAGGCGTGAAGGGCGAAGTCCCGCACCAATTGGTTGTCACTCTCGTACAGCAACGACATTCCAGGGATCGGCAGGCTCATCGGAGTAACGACATCTGCCAACAAATGCTGCCCAAGCCGCAGCGCAGCCTCGGTGAGCGACAGATTGGGTAGGAACACCCCACCTTGGAAAATCGGGATGGCTTGCCCGTTCTGCCAACGGATTCCGCGGAACTCGCCGTTCATGACCTGCCTGATGGCTTCGATCGGTCGCGCAACATCGTGACCCGCTGACTTGACCCGGTGCGCACGTCCACCGAACCCGGGCCCCATGTAGTCGATGGGCAGTCGCTTCCCCGCTGATTCCCAACGCTGTACGGCGGCGGACTCGGTGAGCGTCTTCAGGTGATCACGCACCGCGCTGTCGATCGTCGAGTCGAACCAGGAACAGAGCAACCCGACAAGTCCTGCGGCACCGACGGCGAGGTAGTCCGACGATCTCCAAGAGAGGCGATGCTTGGTTTGCCAAAGCTCCCATGCCTCGCGCTGCGCTTCAGTCAAAGCTCCGTCGAGGTCGACCTCTTGCCAGGACCGTCGCAGCCTGAGGTCTTTGTTGAAAGACGTGAGCTCGTCGTAGGTCTGGTGGTGCGGGCTCGTCTCCAGACTCGCCGTAGGCCCGGTGGCAGGTCCCCGATAACCGGTCCAGGCAGTTCTAGAGCCAGTATCTTCTTGCAGTCGGTCAGTCGATCTCGCAGCCCACGGGGTGATGCTGGTGGGTGCATCCGGCAGCGTACTCGGCCGGGGTTCGATAGCCCAGTGCCGAATGCCGGTGTCGGTGGTTGTGGTCGGCCTTGAAGTCGCCGATGACCACACGGGCCTCCAACAGGGTGGGCCAGCAGTTGCGGTTCAAACACTCGTCACGCAGCCGGTTGTTGAACGACTCGATGAACCCGTTGTTCTACGGCGTGCCGGGCGGAATGTAGGAGATCCCCACCGACCCTGCACAGAAGTCGCGCAGGGCTTCTGAGATGAACTCAGGGCCGTTGTCCATGCGCAGCACCATCGGCGGGCCACCCCAGATCGCGAACGTCTTCTCCAACTCCTCGATCAACCGCTCAGCCGGAATCGAGCGGTCCACGATGTTCAGCAACGACATGCGGGTGTGCTCGTCCACCATCGACGCGATCTTGATCTTCTTCCCATCGACGGTGGAATCGAACTGAAAGTCCAATGCCCACACCACTTTCGGTGCGTCCGCGACCACGACCGGGACCGATGACTGGCCGGCGCGTTTGCGGCGCGGAGCACGCCGCACTTGCAGGCCCTCCTCCTTCCACAACCGATGCACTTTCTTCTTGTTGATCTCGATGCCGTCGTCGAAGCGCAGGTGCGCCCACGCGCGCCGGAACCCGTGCCGGGGGTTCTTGCGGGCATACGTGCGTAGCTGCTCGCGCAGTGCGGCGTCCGGATCGGCCGGGGTGTGTGCGTGCGGCAGCCGTCGATAGGCGGAACGGGAAAGCCCAACTACCCTGCACGCCATACGTTCTGACATGTTCTTGACGTCTTTGAGCATGTCGATGGCGGCACGTTTGGCAGTTGGGCTCAGAATTTTCCCTTCGCGATCTCCCGCAACGCGTCCTTCTCCAACTCCGCGTCAGCCAGTAGCCGCTTGAGACGGCTATTCTGCTCGCGCAGCTCTTTGAGTTCCTTCGTCGCGTCGCCATCCATGCCGCCGTACTGGCGGCGCCAGTTGTACAACGTCGCCGCCGACACCTCGAGATCAGCGGCGATCTCCTCGCCGGTCTTGCCTTCCGCAGCCAACTCATCGGCCCGGCGCAGCTTGCGCACGATGTCCTCCGCCGAGTGACGCTTACGTCCTGCCATGATCCTCATCGTCCCTTC
>NZ_LZMI01000109.1:0-81694 GCF_001665475.1 Gordonia sp. 852002-51296_SCH5728562-b
GAACACAGTCCTCCTGAAACGACATGATCGCCGCAACCTCTCACCTGAGAGTGTTGCGACGATCATGTGAACCCGCCCGGAAAGGTGCGGGGCCGCTTCGGTGATCTCGACAGGCTCGATCAACGAGAACTACAGCTCGATCAGCGGTGATCTCGACAAGCTCGATCAGCGGCTGGCTCGATCAGCGGGTAACCGTCAGCGGTAGTCGCTGCCGAATCCGTAGTCGTCCAGCGGAACCGCAGCGCCGGCCGGAGCACCGAAGGTGCCGTCCGGGCTGTAGTAGGTGTCGTCGTAGGACGGCACCGCGTAGGCGGCCGCGCGGGCCTCCTCGGTCGGCTGGACCTCGATGTTGCGGTACCGGTTGATGCCCGTACCAGCCGGGATCAACTTACCGATGATCACATTCTCCTTCAGACCGATCAGCTTGTCGCTGCGGCTGTTGATGGCCGCATCGGTCAGGACACGCGTGGTCTCCTGGAACGACGCCGCCGACAGCCAGGACTCGGTCGCCAACGAGGCCTTGGTGATACCCATGAGGACCGGACGTCCGGCGGCGGGCTCGCCACCCTCGGACACGACCTGACGGTTCGCGGCCTCGAACTCGGCACGCTCGGTGAGCGAGCCGGGCAGGAACTCCGTCGAACCCGAGTCGATGATCGTCACGCGACGCAGCATCTGACGCACGATGGTCTCGATGTGCTTGTCGTGGATCGACACACCCTGGCTCCGGTAGACCTCCTGGACCTCGTTGACCAGGTGCACCTGCACCTGACGCGGACCCATCACGCGCAGCACCTCGTGCGGGTTCGCCGAACCCTCCATGAGCTGCTGGCCCACCTCGACGTGGTCGCCGTCGGCGAGAAGACGCTCGGAGCCGTCGTCGTGCTTGAAGACACGCAGACGCTGACGCTTCGAGATCTTGTCGTAGACAACCTCTTCCGATCCGTCATCGGGGATGATCGTGATCTTGTAGAAGCGGTCGTCGTCCTCGAGACGAATCCGTCCGGAGACCTCCGCGATCGGTGCGACACCCTTGGGTACGCGCGCCTCGAAGAGCTCCTGGACACGCGGCAGACCACCGGTGATGTCGTCACCGACGCCACCCTGGTGGAACGTACGCATCGTCAGCTGGGTACCGGGCTCACCGATCGACTGTGCGGCGATGATACCGACGGCCTCGCCGATGTCGACGAGCTTGCCGGTCGCCATCGAACGGCCGTAGCACATGGCGCAGACGCCGGTGCCGGTCGCGCAGGTCAGGACCGAACGGACCTTGACCTGGTTGATGCCTGCTGCGAGCAGAGCCTCGATGGCCGGATCGCCGAGGTCGTGACCACGTTCGACGATGACGTTGCCGTTCTCGTCGACCGCGTCGGCGGCCAGAGTGCGGGCGTACGCCGAGGTCTCGACGTGCGCGTCGCGGATGATCGAACCATCCGGCTGCTTCTCGCCGAGCAACACGTTGATGCCGCGCTCGGTGCCACAGTCGGTCTCGCGGACGATGACGTCCTGGCTGACGTCGACCAGACGACGGGTCAGGTAACCCGAGTCGGCCGTACGAAGTGCGGTGTCGGCCAGACCCTTTCGAGCACCGTGCGTGTTGATGAAGTACTCGGCGACGGTCAGACCCTCGCGGAACGAGGACTTGATCGGACGCGGGATGAACTCACCCTTCGGGTTGGTCACCAGACCCTTCATGCCCGACAGGTTTCGCACCTGCGTCATATTTCCGGTCGCGCCGGACTTCGGGATCATGGTGATCGGGTTGTCGTCGGGGTAGTAGTCCTCCATGGCCTTACCGACTTCCTCGGTGGCCTGCTTCCAGATCTCGACCAGAGCGTCACGACGCTCGTCCGGGGTGAGGGCACCACGCTGGAACTTGCGCTCCAGTCCGTCGGCCCGCTCCTCGTACCGCTCGAGGATCTCAGCCTTGGCCGGCGGCACGAGCACGTCGGCCATCGACACGGTGACACCCGAACGGGTAGCCCAGTAGAAGCCGACGTCCTTGAGCTTGTCGACGGTCTGCGCGACAACGATCATCGGGTAGCGCTCTGCGAGATCGTTGATGATCGCAGCCTGACGCTTCTTCGGCATCTGCTCGTCGACATACGCGTACTCGACGGGGAGCAGCTCGTTGAAGAGCACGCGCCCCAGCGTCGTCACGACGTCCCACGGCTGACCGAACTTCCAGCCATCCGGGAACTGCTCGGCCTCGATGTCGGCAGGCGGACGCTGATCGGTCAGACGCACCTTGATGCGCGACTGCACGGTGAGCGCACCGCGGTCGACGGCCATGATGGCCTCAGCCGGGCTCGAGTAGACGCCACGCTCGATGTCGTCGTCGGTTGCCGGGGTGTACTCGCCTGCCGCGCCCTCCTTGAGGGTGGTCAGGTAGTACAGACCGGTCACCATGTCCAGACGCGGCATGGCCAGCGGGCGACCCGACGCGGGCGACAGGATGTTGTTCGACGACAACATCAGGATGCGCGCCTCGGCCTGCGCCTCCGCACTCAGCGGAAGGTGCACGGCCATCTGGTCACCATCGAAGTCGGCGTTGAACGCCTCACACACGAGCGGGTGCAGCTGAATGGCCTTGCCCTCGACGAGCTGCGGCTCGAACGCCTGGATGCCCAGGCGGTGCAGCGTCGGAGCACGGTTGAGCAGCACGGGGTGCTCGGCGATGACCTCTTCGAGGACGTCCCACACGGCCGGGCGCTGACGCTCGACCATGCGCTTTGCACTCTTGATGTTCTGCGCCTGGTTCAAATCGACGAGGCGCTTCATCACGAACGGCTTGAACAGCTCGAGAGCCATCAGCTTGGGCAGACCACACTGATGCAGCTTGAGCTGCGGGCCGACGACGATGACCGAACGGCCCGAGTAGTCGACGCGCTTACCGAGCAGGTTCTGACGGAAACGCCCCTGCTTGCCCTTGAGCAGATCAGACAGCGACTTGAGCGGACGGTTGCCCGGTCCGGTGACCGGACGGCCGCGGCGGCCGTTGTCGAACAGGGCGTCAACCGACTCCTGCAGCATCCGCTTCTCGTTGTTGACGATGATCTCGGGGGCGCCGAGGTCGATCAGTCGCTTGAGGCGGTTGTTGCGGTTGATGACGCGGCGGTACAGATCGTTGAGGTCGGAGGTCGCGAAGCGGCCACCGTCGAGCTGCACCATCGGACGCAGCTCCGGCGGGATCACCGGCACGGCGTCGAGAACCATGCCCAGCGGCGAGTTGCCCGACTGCTGGAACGCCGCGACGACCTTGAGTCGCTTGAGCGCGCGCAGCTTCTTCTGGCCCTTACCGCTGCGGATGGTCTCGCGCAGCGACTCGGCCTCGGCGTCGATGTCGAAGGTCTCGAGGAGCTTCTTGATCGCCTCGGCGCCCATGGCACCGGTGAAGTACTCGCCGTAGCGGTCCTGCAGCTGGTGGTAGAGCTTCTCGTCGATGATCAAATCGCCGGGAGAGAGCTTCACGAACTTGTCCCACAGCTCTTCGAGAGCGTCGAGCTCACGCTGTGCTGCGTCGCGCATCCGCTTCATCTCGCGGTCGCCACCGTCGCGCACCTTGCGGCGCACGTCGGCCTTGGCACCCTCGGCCTCGAGCTCGGCGAGGTCGGCCTCGAGCTTCTGCTGACGCTCGTTGAGGTCGGCGTCGCGCTGATCGGCGACAGCCTTCTTCTCGACCTCCATCTCCGCCTCGAGCGTCGAGAGCTCGTTGTGGCGGAGCTCGTCGTCGACCGAGGTGATGACGTATGCGGCGAAGTAGATGATCTTCTCGAGATCCTTCGGCGCGAGGTCGAGCAGGTAGCCCAGGCGGCTCGGTACACCCTTGAAGTACCAGATGTGGGTGACCGGCGCGGCCAGCTCGATGTGGCCCATCCGCTCACGGCGCACCTTGGCCTTGGTGACCTCGACGCCGCAGCGCTCGCAGATGATGCCCTTGAAGCGCACGCGCTTGTACTTGCCGCAGTAGCACTCCCAGTCGCGAGTAGGTCCGAAGATCTTCTCGCAGAACAGGCCGTCCTTCTCAGGCTTGAGCGTGCGGTAGTTGATGGTCTCCGGCTTCTTGACCTCGCCGTACGACCAGTTGTGGATATCGTCGGCCGTTGCAAGACCGATTTTCAGTTCGTCGAAAAAGTTGACGTCGAGCACTTGTTACCTTTCCAGAGCTCTGTCAATAAAGGGCCGTTGGCCGCCGGTCACGGAAACTCCGTGACCGGCGGCAGCGAGATCAGTTCGCGAGGTCGTCGACGGTGGCCGACTCGTTGCGCGACAGGTTGATGCCGAGGTTCGCGGCTGCGCGCTCGAGATCCTCGTCGTCGGTGTCGTGCATCTGAATCGCCGCACCGTCGGAGCTCAGCACCTCGACGTTCAAGCAGAGTGACTGCAGCTCCTTGAGGAGCACCTTGAACGACTCGGGGATGCCCGGCTCGGGGATGTTCTCGCCCTTGACGATGGCCTCGTAGACCTTGACGCGGCCGACCACGTCGTCGGACTTGATCGTCAGCAGCTCCTGCAGCGTGTAGGCAGCGCCGTACGCCTGCATGGCCCAACACTCCATCTCACCGAATCGCTGGCCACCGAACTGGGCCTTACCGCCGAGCGGCTGCTGGGTGATCATCGAGTACGGACCGGTGGAGCGAGCGTGGATCTTGTCGTCGACCAGGTGGTGCAGCTTGATGATGTACATGTAGCCGACAGACACCGGGTACGGGAACGGCTCGCCGGAACGACCGTCGAACAGCGTCGCCTTGCCGTCGCCGTTGACCATGACCTCACCGTCGCGGTTCGGCAGCGTCGAGGACAGCAGTCCGGTCAGCTCCTCCTCGCGGGCGCCGTCGAACACCGGGGTTGCGGTGTTGGTGTCGGGCTCGGCCGAGTACATGTCCTCGGGCAGCTTCGACGCCCAGTCGGGCACACCACTCGCGACGTTGATGTTCCAGCCGGTCTTGGCGATCCACCCGAGGTGGGTCTCCAGGATCTGACCGATGTTCATACGACGCGGAACACCGTGGGTGTTCAGGATGATGTCGACAGGGGTGCCGTCGGGCAGGAACGGCATGTCCTCCTGCGGGAGGATCTTGCCGATGACGCCCTTGTTGCCGTGGCGGCCTGCGAGCTTGTCGCCGTCCTGGATCTTGCGCTTCTGGGCCACGTACACGCGGACCAGCTCGTTGACACCGGGAGCGAGATCGTCGTCGTCGTCGCGGCTGAAGACGCGAACACCGATGACCTTGCCGGTCTCACCGTGGGGCACCTTGAGCGACGTGTCGCGAACCTCGCGAGCCTTCTCACCGAAGATCGCGCGGAGCAGACGCTCTTCCGGGGTCAGCTCGGTCTCGCCCTTCGGGGTTACCTTGCCGACCAGGATGTCGCCGTCACGGACCTCGGCACCGATACGCACGATGCCGCGCTCGTCGAGGTCGGCGAGGACCTCATCGGAGACGTTCGGGATGTCGCGCGTGATCTCCTCGGCACCGAGCTTGGTGTCGCGGGCGTCGATCTCGTGCTCCTCGATGTGGATCGAGGTGAGTACGTCTTCCTCCACGAGCCGCTGGCTCAGGATGATGGCGTCCTCGTAGTTGTGACCCTCCCACGGCATGATCGCCACGAGCAGGTTCTTACCCAGTGCCATCTCGCCGTTCTCGGTACACGGACCGTCGGCCAGGACCTGGCCTGCCTCGACGCGCTGTCCCTCGTCGACGATCGGGCGCTGGTTGGCGCACGTGCCGTGGTTGGAACGCGCGAACTTGCGCATCCGGTAGGTGTCGCGGGTGCCGTCGTCTGCCATCACGGTGATGTAGTCGGCGGAGACCTCTTCGATCACACCGGTCTTGCCCGAGACGATGACGTCGCCGGCATCGACCGCCGCGCGCAGCTCCATACCGGTGCCGACCAGCGGCGACTCGTTACGGACCAGCGGCACGGCCTGACGCTGCATGTTCGCACCCATCAGGGCGCGGTTCGCGTCGTCGTGCTCGAGGAACGGGATCATCGCGGTCGCGACCGACACCATCTGTCGCGGCGAGACGTCGAGGTATTCGACCTCGGTCGCGCCGACGAACTCGACCTCCGAACCCTTCTTACGGACCAGCACGCGATCGTCGGTGATGGTTCCGTTGAGGTCGAAGTTGGTGTTCGCCTGGCCGATGAGGAAGCGGTCTTCCTCATCCGCGGTCAGGTACTGGATGTCGTCGGTGACGACACCGTCGACGACCTTGCGGTACGGCGTCTCGATGAAGCCGAACGGGTTGACCCGCGCGTACACCGAGAGCGATCCGATCAGACCGATGTTCGGACCCTCAGGGGTCTCGATCGGACACATGCGGCCGTAGTGCGACGGGTGGACGTCGCGGACCTCGAGGCCCGCACGCTCACGGCTCAGACCACCGGGGCCGAGAGCCGAGAGACGACGCTTGTGCGTCAGACCCGACAGCGGGTTGTTCTGATCCATGAACTGCGAGAGCTGCGACGTTCCGAAGAACTCCTTGATCGCCGCCACGACGGGACGGATGTTGATCAGGGTCTGCGGAGTGATCGCCTCGACGTCCTGGGTCGTCATGCGCTCACGCACGACGCGCTCCATACGCGAGAGGCCGACGCGAATCTGGTTCTGGATGAGCTCGCCGACGGTACGCAGACGACGGTTGCCGAAGTGGTCGATGTCGTCGACCTCGATCGGGACGTCGAGGCCGTCGGGTCCGGCGACCTTCGCGAGCGACACGGTGTGCGGGTCGGAATCGTGCAGACGCACGAGGTACTCGACGGTCGCGGCGATGTCTTCGCGGGTCAGGACCGACTCGCCCGTCATCGGGTTGTCGGTGAGGCCCAGCTTCTTGTTGATCTTGTAACGACCGACACGTGCGAGGTCGTAGCGCTTCTCTTTGAAGAACAGGTTCTCGAGGAGGTTCTCAGCCGACTCGCGGGTCGGGGGCTCGCCCGGACGCAGCTTGCGGTAGACCTCGAGCAGCGCCTCGTCCTGGTTGGCGGTGTTGTCCTTCTCCAGGGTCGACATCATGATCTCGGAGAACCCGAAGCGCTCGCTGATCTCTTCGTTCGTCCAGCCGAGAGCCTTCAGCAGCACGGTGACCGGCTGACGACGCTTGCGGTCGATGCGCACACCGACGGTGTCGCGCTTGTCGACGTCGAACTCCAGCCACGCGCCACGGCCCGGGATGACCTTCACGGTGTGGAGGGTCTTCTCGGTGGCCTTGTCGACGGAGGCGTCGAAGTAGACGCCGGGGCTGCGGACGAGCTGCGAGACGACGACACGCTCGGTGCCGTTGATGATGAAGCTGCCCTTGTCGGTCATGATCGGGAAGTCGCCCATGAAGACGGTCTGCGACTTGATCTCACCGGTGTTGTTGTTGATGAATTCCGCGGTGACGAACAGGGGCGCCGCGTAGGTCATGTCCTTGTCTTTGCACTCCTCGACGGAGGCCTTGACCTCGTCGAAGTGAGGGTCGGAGAAGGAAAGCGACATCGACCCCGAGAAGTCCTCGATCGGCGACAGTTCGTGGAGGATGTCCTCCAGTCCGCCGACGGGGTTCTCTTCGCCACGGGCGATGGCCTTGGCGCGCCACTCGGGGGAGCCGACGAGCCACTCGAAGGAATCGAGCTGTAGATCAAGGAGGCCCGGTACCTCCAGAGGCTCGCTGATTTTCGCGAACGATGCGCGGTGCGGCGCATTCGGGATGGTGGTTGAGGTGGACTGGCGATCGACTGCCAAGGTGCGTCCTTCCAACACGAGGGTTCTGCCTAGCGGTGTGTGCAACAAGCGCTAAGTGGCTTGGTGGGCCGTTCGCTGGTGACAACCTTCGATCGCGATCACCATGCACACACCAGAGGAGAATGTGGCCAGAAGGAGAATCGACAGATGGACAGGAGGCAGCCAGCGCAACGTCCAACTGTAGCAGAAAATAGACGCACTTTGTCAAGTAGCGTCTGGAAACGATTTCGCACTGGTGGCTGCCCGCGCTGCAATCGCTGGTGACAGATTGGCCCGCCAACGCCGCCACGTCAAGCGGTACGCGCCAATTTGTGCAAGAAAATTAGCGCCTCACCTGCGTGATGCCGCGTTGGCGGGCTCGCTGCGGCAAGAGTTCAGCACCCCGTCGCGCGTAGAACACGCGCTGGCCACACGGCTGCCCTGGGCGTCGTGAAGCGACCAGCGCCGGTTCACGCGAGGAGCGTAGCGACGATGGGCCAGCGTCGGCTCGTGGCGGCGCCGCCCCGTTCTGCACGACGAAGAGCGAGGAGCGAAGCGACGATGCGATGAGGAGGAAGAACGGGGCACGAGGCGCAGCCACGAGCCGCGCAAAAAAATCAGATATCTGCGACCTTGGCGATCAGCCACGAGTCGCCCTGCTTCTCCATGTTCACTTGGTAGCGCGGGGTGAGGCTCTGCGTCGGTACGCCGTTCTGGGTGCCGGACAGGACCATGTTGACCACGATGACGGCTCGTGAATCGTCGCCGCTGCCGGTGAGTTCACGAACGCCGATCGCGTCGATCTGGCAGTCGGTGGTGGCTTTGGCCTGCTCCATGACCTGTTTGAGCGGCGCGACCTGCTTGTTGAACTGTGCGAGCGCTTCCCCGGTCAGGCCGGCTCTCGCCTTGTTCGACCATTCGTCGAACTTCGTTCCGTTCGCGGAGTTGGCCGTGCAGACCTTGGTTTGTGCCTGTGACACCAGCTCGGTGGTGGCGGCCTGGTCGACGAATGCCTTGTTGGGGCCGATCGTCGCGCCCGGGTGCAGCGCCAGCACGATTGCGGCGATCACCAGGACGCCGGTGACGACTCCGAGGACCGTCAGCGTGCGACGGCTCAGCCTCAGAAGCGATGTCGGCGACCCGACCCGACGCTTCTTCGAATCCTGATCCGACGACGCCTCTGTCGTCGAAGTCTTCGACGAGGTGTTGGGTTTGATGGTCGACACGCGTGCGACACGTCGAGTCTTTGCGGTCGGCCGGGTTTCCGCGGCACCCCCGTCGGACTTCGTGAGCGATAGCCCACCGCCCGCGGTGGTGTCGGCGGCCTCGGTGGAGTCGGCGGCCTCGGTGGAGTCGGCGACGGGCTCTGCAGTGTCGGCGGCCTCGGCGACGGGTTCTGCGGTCCCCTCGGCGCTGTCCTGAGTGCCTTCGAGGCTGTCCTCGGCACCGTCGGCAGTGACAGCCGCGTCAGCGGTGCCCCGCCCGGCGCCGTCAGCACTCTCGGCGCTACTGTCGGCACTCTCGGCGGAAACGTCCTTGACCGGCGAGCTTTCTGTGGCCTCAGGAGTCCCCGCGTTCGCAGGGCTCTCCGTGGCCTCAGGGCTCTCGGTCGTTTCGGGCGTCTGCGGCTCGCCGGTGGCCGAGGTACGGCCACGGCCTGCGACGCGCGGCCGGTAGGCGGAGGGTCGACGGGACGGGCCGTTACCCGACTTGCGCGGTGGACGTACCATCAGTTCCCCCCTCCCTGTTGCTGACTGGGTTGCTGGCCGGACTGCTGACTCCCAGAGCCGGACTGTCCCGGGTCGTCGACGCTGATCCCATCGAGCGGGGAGATGTTAGACGCCTTCCAGGTGCCGTCCGTCTTGGTCATGCTGACCGAGAAGCCCATCGTCTGGGTGACGCCCGCCTCGTTCTCGCGCTTGCCCGTGGCGTCGACGTAGATCAGCACCTTGGCAGTGCCTGCGTCGGCATTGACCTCGGTCGGAGCTGAGCGCTTGAGCCGCGACGTCAGCGTCGCAGCCTGTGGCCCGGCCTGCGTGATCTGCTGATTGAGCGTCGTCACGTCCTGCGCCGTGATCTGCTCCTTGGCCTTGCCGGTCAACGAGCTGTCGACGCGACGCTTCCAGTCGGCGGTGTTCTTGGGGTCGACGGTCGTGACGTTGATGATCGCCTGCTCGGCACCCGACACCGCCTCATCGCGCGCGGTCTGGATCGGCTTCTCGACGAAGTACACCTCGTAGGCGCGGTAGCCGAAGAAGGCAACGCACGCTGCGGCGACAAGCACCGCGACGATTGCGAGCACACCGACGAGCGGGTGACTACGCCACGTGCTGTCGTTGGCATTCGTCGGCTCCGACGCCTTTGTCGGATCAGTCATGGTGGTCATCGCGCGTCACTGTATCGAGCACACCTGAGAGAGAGCCAATTCGATCGACGCACATCGTCGACGACGCGGCGCTCTCCCAGGTCAGCCACCGAATCCGTCGGTTCCGAACCCGCCCGGCTTGACCGGACGGACGCCCATCATTGCCGCCAGCTGCGTGGCCAACGGGGTCAGATTCAACTTGTCCGGATCCTTCTTCGGGGTCGAATCCCAGGGCTGGGTGATATTCGGGTTCGCGTACTCCACGCGCTTGGCGCTGCGCACACCGGTCGGATTTCCGAACGGGACGTCGCAGGAGGCCTGCGTGTTGAACGGGAACTCGTCGTAGCGGATATCGAATTTCGGGTCCTTCTTACGGATCTGGTCGATCATGGCGTCGGTCGACTCATAGCCACGCGTACACGCCGCCGGGTTATTGGTCTCGAGCACGATGCCGAAGTGGATCTGTCCATCGCCGGGCGCAGGTGAATGGCTACCCGCCGACAGCGCCGACAGCATCGCGAACGTTCCGTTCGTCATGTAGCCGGCGGGCTGGATCGTGCGTGCAACCTCGGAGAGCTGACCGACGACCTTCCCGATGTCGCCGCCGTTCTTCTGGATGAGATTCGAGATCTGCGTCGCCGACGTCGTTCCGGTGGTGAGCAATCGCCTCAGGTCCGGGTCGGACGCCGCGAGCGTCGCGGTGACCAGGTCGAGGCTGCGCGACCACGCGAGGATCTGATCGGACTGCTCGGCTTGCGTCGCCAGCACGACGTTGGCGTTGTTGATCAGCGAGATCGTCTGGTCGAGATTGTCGACACCTGCGCGCGAGAGCTTGCCGAGTGAGTCGACGAGCCGCGTCAGGTTCTCGGACTGTCCGTTGAACGCCTTGCCGAGCTCGGTGATGACCGTGTGCAGGTCGTCGATCGGGATCGACTGTGTGAAGTCGATCGCCGACGACACGACGTCTTCGAGTGGCGGCGGAACCGACGACCGAGTGATCGTCGAGTTGTCGGCGAGGTAGGGCGAGCCCGTCGACTGCGGCTGCAGGTCGACATACTGCTCACCGATCGCCGAACGGTTCGCGACCACCGCGACCGAATCCGCCGGGATCTGTGGCGAGTTCGAGTCGATGACGAGTGCGACGTTCACTCCGGTCTTGGTCAGCTCGAGCTTGCCCACACGACCGACCGGGATGCCCATGTAGGTCACCTCGGCATTGGTGAAGATGCCGCCTGAATCTTTCAGCGACGCCGTCACCGTGTACGTGCCGATGCCGACCGTCTTGTCTAGTCGTGCGTACTTGGCGCCGACAAAGGCGATCGCGACCAGGCCGACGACCACAAACAAGATGAGCTGGATCTTCGCGAGTCTGCTGATCATCTATCCGACCCCCAGGAGTTTCAGCGGACCATCGATGAACCTCTGGTCACTCGACGCCGGCGCCGGGAAGTTGGCAGGTTTGGCCGCCGACGCTCCACTGCCGCGCGGGACCGTCGCCGATGCCGGATAGCGGCCACCCGACGGTGGTGTGTTCGGACCCGGTGTCGCATTGGCGGCAGGCGGCAACAACGTGATGGTCGGCCATCCGTAGCGCGGGCCGTTTCCGTTGATGTACGGGTTGCTCTGATTCACCGGAACGTCGTGGCGCTGCGGGGGCGAGTACTTCGGCGTCCCCTGACCGACGCCCAGCGCCTCGAGCTGATTCAGCAGCCGCAGGTCGAGCGTCATGAACAGGTTCGTCGAATCGCCCTGCACCGCAGGCAACAACGAGTCCGGGAACGGGTGCGTCAGCATCAACGGAGCTGCGGTGATCAGGTCCGGCGCCGCCTTCGCGAGCTCGGTGAGCACGGGGCGCAGCGCCTTCAGATCGGTGATCAACGCATCGTGCGATCGTCCGAGAACGTCGGTGCCGACCTGTCCGAGCTTGTCGAGCTTGGTCAGCAGGTCGACGAACTGCGGACGCTGCTCCTCGAGCACCGCCACACCTGCAGGCAGTTCCTTGAGGATGCGGTCGATCTGCGTCGTCTGCGCAGCGGCCCTGTCCGACAACCTGTCGAGGCCGTCGATCGCCGCGAGAATCGAGTCGCGCTGGCGATTGAGACCTGCCACGAGTGAACTGGCGTTGCCGATCAGGTCGTGCACCTTGTCGGCACGACCGTCGAGCGCCTTGTTGAGCTCGGTCACGATCGGTTCGAGCTGGTTGATCCCACCACCGTTGAGCAGCATCGACAGCGCACCGAGTACCTGCTCGATATCGGTTGCGGTACGCGTGCGATCCAGCGGGATCGCCGTCGACTGGTCCTGGCGTGGCAACGAGGCACTGTTCGCAGGCTCTGTCAGTGCGACGAACTTCTCGCCGAGCAGTGACGTCTGCTGCACTGCTGCACCAGCCTGATCGGACAGGTCGATGTCGTTCTTCACCTTGACGGTGACCAGCGCGAACCACTCGTTCTTCGGGATCTCGACACTGGTCACACGTCCGACGGGGATGCCGTCACGCTTGACCACCGACTGCGGAACCAGATCGAGAATGTTCGAGAACTGGATCTTGTAGGTGCGCGGGTTGTCGCCGACGTCGACGCCGCCGGGCAGCGGAATCGACTGGATTCCATTCGACCCGCAACCTGCGACCGTCAGCATCGCGGTCAGGACCACCACCGCGGCGATGACCCCACGCCACGCGCGCGGAACGAACCGACTGAGATGCCGAGTCATCAGTTACCTCCCGACCGTGGTGTGGCCGACGGCTTCGCCGATGCCGGCGTCTTGGTCGCCGGGCCCGGGTTCGCCTGCGCGTCGGGTGTCCCGGGAACAGTTCCCGGGACCGGGTACTTCTGCAGCTTGTTGTTGCTCATGATGCCGAACGGCAACACCGGCAGGATCGGGGTGAGCACGTTGTTGGTGATCTGCTTACCGATCGTCTTGCACTGGTTGATGAACGGCTTGAGCGTGTCGCTGAACTGATCTGCCGCGGGATTACCCGGAAGCAGCGCACCGAGGTCGAGGAACTGGCACGTCGCCTGTGTCGGGTCCTGCAGGTCAGGCAGCGTCAGTCGCATGGCGATCGTGCCCGACTCCGCGTCGTACGCGTTGATCAGGTTGTTGATCGTCAGCGGCAGCACGGTCAGCGTCTCCTTGAGACTCTGTTGAGTGTTGACGAGCGCCTGGGTCGTCGGCTTGAGATCGTTGACGGTCTGGCCGATCTGCTCGCGATTGTCAGCGACCAACGTTGCGACGTCGCCGAGTGCGATCGACAGTTTGTTCAGCGCGGCCGACAGTTGCTGACGCTCCCCCGCGAGGAACGTGTTGAACGACGCCATCTGGTTGTTGAACTGGCGCACCTGGGAGTCGTTCTCCTTCAACGCTCCGACGAACACGTCGAGATTGTTGACGGTGTCGACGATGTTGCCGCGCGAGTCCGACAGGGTCGTCGTCGCCTTGGACAGATTCTCGATGGCATCGCCGAGCTTGGCGCCGTTGCCCTCGAGGTTCTGCGCGCCGACCGCGACGAGGTCGCTGACCGCGCCGTCCTTGTTGGCTCCGTTGGGACCCAACGCCTTTGACAGCTTTTCGACGCTCTCGTAGATCTTGTCGACCTCGACGGGAACCATCGTCTGCTTCTCGGTCAGCGTGATGTTTCGCGGCGCCTTCGGGCCACCCGAATAGGCGGGCGTCAGCTGCACGTAACGGTCGGCGACCACTGACGGGATCACCTGAACCGCACGCACATCGGCGGGGAGGTCGACGCCGCGGTTGACGGTCATCGTCACCTTGACGGTCTGGCCGTCGGGGGTGACCGAGTCGACCTTGCCGACGGGCACGCCGAGAACCCGGACGTCGGAACCCTTGTAGATACCGACGGTCCGCGCGAACGTCGCGTTGATCTTGGTGGTCCCCATCGAGCTGAAGACCCACCACAGCGCGCCGGCGACGATCAGCGCGAGAATCAACCCGAGCACGATGATCACGATGTGGCGTGGGGTGAACCAACGTCCGGGACCGGAGGTCTTGGACAGATCCGGGGTGGTCATCCGGTTGCCTCCGTTCCACCGTTGTTCTGGTTGGCCTGCTTGTTGGGCAGGCGCGTCGTGTTCTGCTGCGGCAGTGCAGGCGGCAGGAGGTTGGTCACCACGGACTCGAACCACCGACCGTTGCCGAGCACGTTCGCGTAGAGCCGATAGAACGGCGCCATGTACGTGATCGTGTCCTGAAGGTTCTTGTTCTGCTCCTTGAGCAGATCGTTGACGCCCTTCAGCGAGTCGAGCGCCGGGCCGATCTGAGCCTCGTTGTCCCGAACGATCCCGCTCAGCGAATCACTCAGTGCCGTCGTCGTTTTCAGCAACGCCGAGATGTTCTTCTGGCGGTTGTTGAGCTCGTCGAGCAACTGGCCTGCACCCGCGATCAGCTTCACGAACTCCTGGTTGCGATCAGCGAGAATCTTCGACGTGCTCTTGGTCGCTTCGAGAAGCTTCTGCACCTCTTGGTCGCGGCTGGCGATCGTCTGCGACAGACGCGTGACGCCCTCGAGCGCAGGTCCGACATCGCCCGACGTTCCGGAGAACGTGTCGGAGATCGCCTTCATCGACGTCGCGAGCTGATCGGTGTTCAAGGTCTCGACCGAGTCTGCGGCGTCGGAGAACGCCTCGATCACGTCGTAGGGCGACACCGTATCGGTGAGCGCGACACTCGGGTCGGCGATCTTGCTACCACGGGGATTGAGCGACAGATACTTCTGCCCCAGCACCGTCTTGATCTGGATCGACGCCTGCGTCTGATCGCCGATCCACGTGTTGGTCACGCGGAACTTCACGTCGACGCGGTTGCCGTCGAGCGAGACGTCGCTGACCTCACCGACCTTCACGCCCGCGACGCGCACCTCGGCGCCCTTGCGCAGCCCGGCGGCCTCGGTGAACTTGGCCGTGTACTGGGCACCCGCACCGACGAGCGGCAACGAGGTCAGGTAGAACGCCGACACCGCCATCATGAGCAGGATCAGGATACCGATCGCACCGATACTGACGGGGCTGCGATGCCCACCGAATCGCTTGTGCCCCGGCTTCTTCTGGGCTGTTCCGTCTGCCATGCTCACCCCCCTGGCTGGTTGTCTTTCCAGCAACGGCTTGCCGCGCTGGTGTAAAGGACGTGGTTGATGTATGGAAGCGGGACGAGCGGCTGCGTCAGCAGCGTCGACTTGCCGTTTCCTGCGACGACGTCGATTCCGCACAGATAGAACTGGAACCAGGAACCGAATGTCGCCGCACGGCCGATCTTCTGGAGCTTGATCGGCAGGTTGGTCAGGATCTGCGCGACGTCGTCGCGACGCTTGTTGACCTGGTCGGCCACCTGCTTGAGGCCGGCGATGTCGCCCTGGATGGACGGCCGCGTCGACGTGAGGATCGACGCCGTGACCGCTGTCAGGTTGGAGACCGACGTGATCGCCGAACCGACCGAACCGCGTTGTGCGGCAAGGCCCGTCACCAACTGCTCGGTGTTGTCTAGGAGCGCGGTGAACTGCTCGTCGTTCCGGTTGACCGTGTCGAGGACCTTGGTCAGGTTGGTGATCAGGTCGCCGATCACGGCGTCCTTGTCGGCGATCGAGTTGGTCAGATCGGCGGTATCGCTGATCAGACTCGACACGTTGCTCGACTCACCCTGGAAGACCTTGATGATCTCGTCGGAGAGCTTGTTCACGTCTTCGGGCTGAAGCTGGCGGAACAGCGGCTTGAAGCCGTTGAACAGCTGCGTCAGGTTGACCGCGGGATGCGTGTTGTTCTCGTTCGGGTTCGCACCGAAGGTGTGGCCGGGGTTCACGGTCTGCGACGCATCGCCCGCACCCTTCTCGACCGAGAGGTAACGCAGACCCGTGAGGTTGCGGTACTTGATGTAGATCTGCGCACCCTCGGGCAGCTGGCGGTCGACGTTGAACGAGACCTGCGCCCGGTTCTTGTCGTAGACCTCGACGTTGCTGACCTGGCCCACACGCACACCGGCGATGCGCACGTCGTCGCCCTTGTTGAGCATCGACGCGTCGGTGAACACGGCCTTGTAGTCGTTGTCTGCCCCACCACCGATGTTGGCGATGGTCAGCGCGAGCAACGCAGTCGCGACCACGGTGACCACCGCGAAGACGATCAGTTTGGTCAACGGCCCCACAATGGACTTCATTTGATGTGCACCTGCGCTCCCTGCAGTGGCGCAGCACCGATCATGGTGGTCCAGGTGGGCACGTCGTCGGGTTCGGTCCCGCTGGCCGCGCCGTAGATCACCTTCAGCTGCGCCCGGTAGGTCGGATCGTCGAACGAGTTCTCGCGGATTGTCCCGACAGGCGTCTTCGTGAACTGCGGTTGCGGCAGCTTCTGGACGGTCGTCGGGCCGGGGTTGCGTGACGGCGGCTGGTACGAGCCGTCGGCGAGGCCACCGCCGGGGTACTGCGGGAACGGGCGGCCGTTGGTCGGCGGGTCGTAGCAGACAGCCGGGGCATCCTGGTCGAAGAACCGTGGCTCGTCCTGGTTGGGCAGATAGCGACCGCGCGGATTGACGAACTGCAGATTCACGCGCACACCCGGATTCTTGGTGCCCTTTCCGACGATCTTCTCCGATTCCGGGATCAGCGTCGCGAAGTTGTGGAAGGCGCAGACGAACGTCGGCGACTGCTTGGCGAGTCCGGTCAGGAACGGCTCCGAGTCGGTGACGAGATCAACGAGGTTGTTGCCATTCTGCTGCAACCAGTTCGTCGTGTCGATCGACGCAGTTCCGAGCGTTGCGATCAACGTCCGCAGATCGCCCTGACGGTCGACGATCGTCTTGTTGGTCGTGCGGAAGTTGTCGAGTGCGTCGATGACGTCGGGCAACGCCGTCGAGTAGGTCTTCGAGAACGACGCGAGGCCCTGCAACGTGCCCTCGAGCGAATCGAGATTCTTCGGTGTCGACAGGCGACCGAAGATGGTGTTGAGCTCTTCGAGCGTCGTACCGATCTGCTCACCGCGACCCGAAAGCGCCTGCGACAACGCGGTCAGGGTCACGTTGAGGTCCTGCGGCGGGATCGCGTCGAGGACGGGCAGCAGACGGTCGAGGAGATCCTGGACCTCTTTCGCGTTGCCGCTCGTGTCGGTCTGGATCGTCGCGCCGTTTGCCAGCGTCGGACCCGACGCCTGCTCGGGCACCTGAAGTGCGACGTAGCGCTCGCCGAACAGCGTTTTGGGCAGGATGCGTGCGGTGGTGTCGGCAGGCAGTTGCGCGGCCATCTCGGGCTTGAGGCCGAGCGTCACGTTGACCGTGCCATTGCCTGCGGGTTCGACGTCGCGCACCTCGCCGACGAGAACGCCGCGCGCTTTCACGTCAGCATTCGACGGTAGCGCATTACCCACCGAGTCGGTCTTCAGCGTGACGTCGGTGAACGTCGTGAAGTCCTTGTTGAATTTCATGATCGTGAGCGTGAAGAACAGTGCGACCACGATGAAGAACACCAGTCCCAGCAACCGGCGACGAATCACTGTCATCGCCTAGCCCCCCACTCTCACAGTCGTCGTCGTCCCCCAGATGGCGAGGCCGAGAAAGAAGTCGAGCACGGCGATCAGGACCAATGCCGCTCGAACCGCGTGTCCGACGGCCACGCCGACACCCGCGGGGCCACCACTTGCGTAGTAGCCGTAATAGCAGTGCACGAGAATGATCACGAACGCAAAGACAAGCACCTTACCGAAAGACCACAGCACGTCTTCCGGTGGTAGGAACAGGTTGAAGTAGTGGTCGTACGAGCCGCCGGACTGTCCGTTGAAGACAGTCGTCACCACTCTGGAGGCGAAATACGCCGACAACAGTCCGAGCACGTAGAGCGGGATGACCGCGATGAAGCCTGCGATCACGCGCGTCGACACCAGGAACGGGATCGACGGCACGGCCATCGACTCCAGCGCGTCGATCTCCTCCGAGATGCGCATGGCTCCGAGCTGGGCGGTGAAACCGCAACCGACCGTCGCCGACAACGCGAGACCCGCGACGAGTGGCGCGACCTCTCGGGTGTTGACGTACGCCGACAAGAAGCCGGTGAGCACCTGCGAGCCGATCTGGTCGAGTGCGGCGTAGCCCTGCAGACCGACCACGACGCCGGTGAACCCCGACATCAACACCATCACGCCGACGGTGCCGCCGATCACGGCGAGACCGCCGGAACCGAACGCCACTTCGGCGAGAATGCGCAGGACCTCGCGCGTGTAATGGACCAGCGTGCGCGGAATCCAGGCGAGCGTGCGTCCGTAGAAGGACATCTGCTCGCCCGCACCGTCGAGCAACTTCAGTGGTTTGCCGAGCTGTTTGCGCGCCTCGTACATGTAGTACTCGGGGCGGCTCTTGGCGATAGTCACTCCACCGGCCATGGTCAGCTCCCCTTCGGCGGGACGATCTGCAGGTAGACCGCAGTGATGATCAGGTTGGCCAGAAACAGCAGCAGGAAGGTGATGACGACGCTCTGGTTGACCGCGTCACCGACGCCCTTGGGGCCGCCCTTCGGGGTGAGTCCCTTGTACGACGCGACAACGCCCGCGATCACACCGAAGATGGCAGCTTTGAGAAGTGAGATCCAGAGGTCGGGAAGCTGGGCAAGCGCGCCGAATGACGCCAGGTATGCACCCGGCGTTCCGCCCTGGACGACCACGTTGAAGAAGTAGCCACCCCCGATGCCGACGACGGCGACCAGACCGTTGAGCAGGATCGCGACCAGCACCATTGCGAGCACACGAGGTACGACGAGGCGCTGGATGGGATTGATGCCCAGCACCTCCATCGCGTCGATCTCTTCGCGAATGGTCCGCGATCCGAGGTCGGCGGCGACGGCCGAGCCCGCGGCGCCCGCGATCAACAGCGACGTGACCAGCGGCGAGCCCTGCTGGATGACGACCAGCACCGACGCGGCGCCGGTATACGACTCCGCTCCGAGCTGCTTGATCAGCGAACCAGTCTGCAGAGACACGATGGCGCCGAACGGGATCGCGATGAGCGCAGTCGGCAGGATCGTCACGCTTGCGATGAACCATGCCTGCTGGATGAACTCGCGCCACTGGAATGGGCGCACGAAAGTCTGGCGTGCTACATCGACGAAAAGCTGGACGATATTGCCTGTCTGGGCGAGTGCACCTTCACCGGCCCGCGCGATTCTGTCGACGCCACGCGTGGTGGCATTCGTCATACCTATGAGCCCCCGCCGTAGTGACGCCCACCCTCGGGACGTTCCGACTCGATCTGCTGAGTCTTCGCTTCCTCCGGCACAGCCCACTGCTGGGTCTGCGCATCGTCACCGGCGTAATCGTTACCGGCGTAGTCGTTTCCGTACCCACCCTGATTGCGGTCACCGTGATCGATGACGTCGGTGGAGGTGTCGACCATGACGTTCTCGCTGCCTGCCTGGAGGCCACCCTCGGAGTCGGACCATTCGACGCCCTGGGTGGTTGCGGCGTGGGCTCGGGATTCCTCGCGGATCTGGTCTTCCTGCTGCATCGACTCACGGATCGCGCGTTGCGCGTTCTCCGGCAACGACGGCAACAACTCCAACACCCGCTCACGATGCCGAGCGACCGCTTTACGCTCAGGCATCCCCGGATTCGGCTGCACCTGCGGAATGATCTCCGAGAAATCATCCTTCGTACCGCCACCACCAATGCCGGCGGCCTGCATAGCCTCTTCCTGCTTCTGCACCGCCTCGTCCTTCTCCTCCGACATACCGATCGGACCAAACCGATCACCGGAGAGGAACTGCTTGACCACCGGCTGCTCCGAAGTCAACAACTGCTCACGCGGCCCGAACATCACCAACTCCTTCCGGAACAACATGCCGATGTTGTCCGGAATCGTGCGGGCGATGTTGATGTTGTGCGTCACGATCAAGATCGTCGCGTCGATCTGCGCATTGATGTCGATCAGCAACTGGGAGATATAAGCAGTACGCACCGGATCGAGACCCGAGTCCGGCTCATCACACAAAATGATCTGCGGATCGAGCACCAACGCCCGCGCCAACCCGGCACGCTTACGCATACCACCGGAAATCTCACCCGGCAGCTTGTCTTCGGCGCCGGCCAAACCGACCAGATCGATCTTCTCCATCACGATCCGCCGGACATCGTCTTCCTTCTTCTTCGTGTGCTCACGAAGCGGAAACGCGATGTTGTCGTACAAACTCATCGACCCGAACAGAGCGCCATCCTGGAACAACACACCGAACAACTTGCGGATCTCATAGAGCTCCTTGGCCGAACACTGCGTGATATCAGTGCCGTCGATCACCACCGAACCCTGCTCAGGATGCAACAAACCGATCAACGTCTTCAAAAACACCGACTTGCCGGTACCCGACGGCCCCAACAACGCAGACACCTCACCCGACGGCAAGGTCAACGTCACATCACGCCAGATGTTCTGAGAACCAAAAGACTTGGTGAGCCCCTCGACGCTGACCTCAACACCCACTACATCCTCCAAGAAACTCGGGTCCCGAAGCGTGGCAGCCAAGGCAAGACATCGGACATAGGCGGCACGAACGCAGGCGGACTCAACTGTGGTTGGGGTCACTCTAGCGGACTGCTCCCCCGTATCCACACCGCCTCTCGGCGGTTCTCAGGTTTGGCCAATTACCGGCCGGTAACCTGACTGCCCAAGAGAGTATCCCATGCCACCGACATAATAAAAGTAGGTTGGCGGTCACATTGTGCGGCAACTGTGGGCTACCGCGGACAGCAACGAGCCCGGGACAGCACAGCTGTCCCGGGCTCGTGTGAAGAGCGTGGCTGAAAGCCTTCGGAGACCGTCTTACTTGACGGAAGTCGACACGCAAGCGCGCTCCGCCAACCTCCGCAGGCTCCGGTTGCCTCCGCTTACTTGACGGAAACCTTGGCGCCGGCCTCTTCGAGCTTGGTCTTGGCAGCCTCAGCGGCCTCCTTGTCGACCTTCTCCAGGATCGGCTTGGGAGCACCCTCGACGAGGTCCTTCGCCTCCTTCAGGCCGAGGCCGGAAACGACCTCACGCACGACCTTGATGACCTGGATCTTCTTGTCGCCGGCACCCTCGAGGATGACGTCGAACTCGTCCTGCTCGGCAGCAGCGTCGGCGCCGGCAGCAGCCGGTGCGCCTGCAGCGGCAACAGCGACCGGTGCGGCCGCGGTGACCTCGAAGACCTCTTCGAACTTCTTCACGAAATCGCTGAGCTCCAGCAGGGTCAGTTCCTTGAACTGATCGATGAGCTCGTCAGCGGTGAGCTTCGCCATGGTGGCGTCCTTCCTGTAAGTCCCCACGCGGGGCATCTTGTCTTGTCAATCCCCGCGCGGGGGAATGCTTGTGTGCTGGCGGATGAGTACCGAGGTACTTATTCGCCTGCGGATTCCTTCTTCTCCTGCAGGGCGGCAGCGAGTCGTGCCACCTGCGACGCCGGCTGATTGAACAGTCCGGCGGCTTTTGCCAAGTTGCCCTTCATGGCACCGGCGAGCTTGGCCAGCAAGACCTCACGGGTCTCAAGGTCGGCGATCGTTTCGATCTCGGCAACGGACAGCGGCTTGCCATCCATGTACCCGCCCTTGATGACCAGAGCCTTGTTGTCCTTGGCGAAGTTCTTGATCGCCTTCGCGGCCACCACCGGCTCACCTTCGATGAAGGCAATCGCGGTCGGGCCGGAGAACAGCTCGTCGAGTCCCTCAACGCCCGCCTCAGCAGCGGCACGCTTCACCAGGGTGTTCTTGGCGACGGAGTAGGTTGCGCCCTCGCCGAGGGAACGTCGCAGATCGGTGATCTGGGTGACGGACAATCCACGGTATTCCGTGACGACCGTCGCCGTTGAGCCCTTGAACTGCTCGGCGATCTCAGCGACTGCTGCGATCTTTTCGGACTTGGCCATACTTCGCCTCCTTCCTCATCACTCGAGTTGGTCAGAGTTCGGACCAGATACCCGCAAGGAGGGGCGAAACAAATAAACGCCCCGGCACGCAGATGGCACGGGGCGTAGTTTCTCGGCGAGGCGCTCCAGGGCGCCCACCACTATTCCTCGTTCTCCCTGCGTGGGCCGCCGACCTCGCGCCTTGCGACGCTGCAGTCGTCCTTCGATCGGAATCGCTTCCGATGACCGACGGTCTCTGGTTGAACCGATACGACGTACACGTGCACGTCACACCGAAGTAATAGGCTACCCGACCATGGGGAATGCATCCAAATCGCCCGCCGGCGCCGTCTCGGATCCCAACGACCGCGCCGCAATCGCGGCCGACTCGATCCTCGGTAGGCATCTTCGACATGCGTGGTGGGTGCCCGGCACACGCATCGCAACGGTCGCATGGCCGCTGAGTCGCCTCCCGCTCGACGTTCTGCGTAGTCGCTTCGGATTCTGGCACTACTGGTGGCACGCCCATCTACTCGACCTCATCGTCGACGCCGCCATCCACCGCCCCGTCGACGACGCACCCTACGACCCCGACCTCGCCGACCTCGCCAACCGACTCCTGCGCGGCATCCGGCTGCGCAACCTCGGACGGTGGACCAATAACTACTACGACGACATGGCGTGGCTAGGGCTTGCGATCGAGCGCGCCGACCGTCACCTCGACCTCCACCACCCGAAGGCACTGCGCGTCTTGAGCAAGCGCATGTACGACGCCTGGGAGCCTGAACGTGGCGGCGGCATCCCGTGGCGCACCATCGACACCTTCTTCAATGCCCCCGCCAACGGACCCGCGACCATTCTGCTCGCGCGGACGGGGCAGGCCGGGACCCAGCCCGGCAGCCATGCGAAGCGCGCATTGGAGATGTGTGACTGGATGAACGCAACACTCGTCGACCCCGATTCCCACCTCGTCATCGACGGCGTCAAGCCGCGCGACGGCGGGTTCGAGCGCGTCACCGCGATCTACACGTATTGCCAGGGAGTCGTCTTGGGCTCGGAGGTCGAGGCCGCGCGGCTCACCCGCGATCCCGTACACCTCGCCCGGATCGACCGTCTGCTCACAGCGGTCGAAAGCCACGAGTGCCCCGACGGCGTGATCCGTGGTGCGGGCGGCGGCGACGGCGGACTGTTCATGGGCGTTCTCGCCCGCTATCTGGCGCTCGTCGCGACCGATCTGCCCGCCGACCTCCCCGGTGCCGATGAGCTTCGTCGTCGGAGCGCGGCGCTCGTCCTCACCAGCGCCGACGCCGCCTGGCAGACGCGCACCGAGGTCGATGACGCCGTGGTGTTCAGCGCCGACTGGCACCAGCCCGCCGCGAGGCCCACCCGCGGCGGCGGGGACGCCGCATTCGTGGCGGGAGCGGTCAACTCGTCTGCGGTTCCCGAGCGAGATCTCTCTGTTCAGCTCTCGGGATGGATGGTTCAAGAAGCCGCCGCCGCGGCGGATCTCGGACTATCCGAACAGAATGTTCAGGATTGATACAACCTTGACCTGCGCCTTTGTCTACGATGGCCAAATTGACGCCCCCTAGTTAGCGTTCCGAGACCACACATGGGCTAGTGTCGGTGTCCGGAGTGAGATGGACCACAACCGGGTGGGGTTGGGGCCATGCGCCACAACGCGGTTCAGCTTCTCCAACCGACACGATGAAGTGACGGCATCGGCGACAGCACGCCCACCGGTCGAACCGGCTGACGCAGGTGCAGTGACCTCAAAGGCAGGCTGATGCATCATGGCGTTTCAGTTGGGACCGACAGAATCCGACCGCGGTCGGGTTGAGCCACTTCCGCTCGACCCGGTTCCTCAGCGTCGATCCACGTCCGATGCGCCCGTGTTCGGAACCCTCCCCCTCGGCGACCCCACCGGCGGCGCCAGTGCGATGCGCTGGCGCGAGCAGGTCGACGGCCCGCAGGTCTACCCACGCGTCTCGATCGACCGCGATGTCACTCTGACGATGAGCGACGGCGTCGAGTTGCGGGCGACCATCGTCCGGCCGGCCACACGCTTCGGCGACGTGGTGACGACGCCCTACCCGGCGATCATCAACATCAACCCGTACAACCGAGCGGCGATCGACTTCATCGACACCACGATGCACGCCCCTGTCATCGGAGGTGCCGTGCGCGCGGCAGCCCGATCGGTCGACGCGACGGGCACACCGCTCGAGGGGCTGACCACCCTGACCCAGGTACTCGCCGGCGGCGTGATCGACGTCTTCGGCATCAATCGAAACCTGGTGCGCAGCGGTTACGCCCAGATCATCGTCGACGTTCGCGGCACCGGCGCCAGCCACGGCAAGTGGGAGATCCTCGGCCCACGTGAACAGCAGGATTCCGTCGAGATCATCGACTGGGTCTCCGAGCAGGAGTGGTGCAACGGCAAGGTCGGACTCGCGGGATGGTCGTACTCGGCCATCAACTCGCTACAGGCCGCCGACAAGCGGCCGCCCCAGCTCGGCGCGGTCTTCGCGGTCGAGGGCTGCGACGACATCGTGCGCGACATCTACATCACCGGCGGCATGCCCTCGGCGTTCATCCCGGCATGGTTGTCCGTGGTGAACATCCTGAAGTGGGTACCGAATCCGTCGACTCTGCTGCGAGATGTTCTGCGCGGCAATCACTTCCGCTACCTTCGCGACCGTGTCGCATCTCCGGCAACCGAGATCCCGTCGCTCCTCTGGGGCTTCCTCACCGCCCGCGACGACCGCATCTTCGACGACCCGTACTTCGACGCCCGCGATCCGCAGATCGATCAGATCGAGGCGCCGACGCTCACCGTCGGGGCATGGCACGACCTCTTCGGTCGTAGTGCCACAGGGATTTACGAGCGTCTGAACCTCGAACCGGGCCGCAAGCAGTTGATCGTCGGCGACGGTTATCACTTCGACGTCGGGTCCGGCTATGGCGGCAAATTCGCGCCACCTCGTCTCGACGTCCTCGAGCGCGCGTGGTTCGACCGCTGGCTCAAGGGACACGCGAACGGCGTCGAGCACTACGGACCGGTGACGCTGCGCCAGCAGGGTGGCACGTGGACCGCGGGCCAGTCGTTCCCGCGCCAGGGCGTCGCACCGCGTCGGCTCTACTTGTCGAGCGAATGTTCCTCCAGCGCAACACATTGCGTACACGACGGCAGCCTGCAATCCACACCGTGCACCGATTACACCTCGCTGCACGTCCGCCCGGACGTCCGCGGACTCATCTCGCGCGACATGACACAGGTGACCGCGGGCGCGACGATGGCCCTGGGTAAACCCTTCACCTCCGACGCCAGATTCCAAGAGCGCGGCGCACTCTCGTTCACCAGTGCTCCCGTCACCCAGCAGACGCAGATCAGCGGTGCGATGAATCTGCGCCTCAACGTCGCCACCACGGCACATGAGGCCATCTGGGCCGTCACCGTCAACGACGTCGCGCCGGATGGAACGTCGAAGGTGCTGACCAACGGCGCGCTCTCGGCGTCGAATCGGGCGCTCGATCCCAGCAAGTCGACCTACGCCTCGGACGGCAGTCTCGTTGGCGCGCACCACTTCTTGTCGCGCAAGCGCAAACTTCCGGTGCCACCCGACGCCCCGGTGCGCATCGACGTCGACCTCGTCCCGACCGATGCCGTCCTCGAACCCGGCCATCGACTACGCGTCGACGTATACGCGGCGAGTTTCCCGCGCTATCTGACCGTCGTGCCCGATCTGGTCAAGGCGCGCGGCCGCAGACAACGCCTGGTCCTCGACCCTGAGCACCCGAGCCACCTGACGTTCCTTGCAGGCGAAGGCTTCTGAGCCAGGTCGCCGGACCCCTCACAAACCCGAATCCGCGAACACCACGCGGTAGACGAACTCGGCCTCCGGGCCGAGGACCACTCCGACGAGCTCGGTCAGCGTCGTCGCAAACTCCCGACCATGCGCCGGCCCGTCCGAATCGTCAAGGTGATGCGCGATCTCGTGCAGCACGACCAGTTCGCGCAGCGCCCAGCGGCCCTCCGTGGAGTCGGGGATCGCGATCTCACGCTGATCCGAGTCCACGCGTCGTGCGTAGTGGGCCGAGCGATGTCCGCGGCGTGCCCGCACCGACACCGGCGTCGACGCGGCGTCGAAGCGCTGCTTCACCGACGGCATCGACAGCACACGACCGACGTAGTCGCGCACGGAGTCGACCGAGGCGAACTGGACCTCGACGGGCAGCGTGAGCTCCGTGCCCGCGAGCTGCACCGTGTGCGTACCGCCTGCACGCTCGAACATCCGGAACACCATGCGCTCGGCCTCGTAGAACCGTTCGCGCCGAGTGTCACGCGGCGGCATGACGCTCCCCGACCTGTCGCACCCCGATATGGCGCATGCCGCGGGCTGCCCCGCCATGACTAGGCTCGACGACGTCAGCATTTCGCACCTCGACACGCAGGGAGTCCACGCGATGACGCCGCGCTCGCACACCATCGGGAAGTCCGCCGCGACCGCGATCGTCGGCGCCGCGATCGTCGGGGTTGCGCTGACCGGCTGCAGTTCGTCGGCGGGTGAGGTCACAGCGGTATCGGCGCCCTCGACGTCGTACGTCGACAATCCCGTCGACCCCGCCCAACTCAACCAGGTACTCGACCGCATCGCCGCCACCGGACTGCCCGTCACCGGTCGTCACGACGCGACTGCCGCGCGATGTCCCGAAGCCGGGTGCAGCAGAGCTGTCGAATCCGACCAAGTTGTCCTCATGCAGTTCCCCACCTCCGGCCGTGCCCAGCTCTACGCGGGTGCACATCCGGGAGACTTTCAGGTCGTCGACCTCGTCATGACCTTTCCCGAGGGCACCGACGCCGCCCAGAACGCGCGCTACAAAGACGCCCTGCAGGGCGAGATGCGCTGAGCCGCACACCCTAACCCTCGAGTGCCCCACGGGGAGCGCCGAATTCGCGGTCGGCACCGATCTTTGCTCGACGCCCCGCGCGGTCGCCCGCTTTGCGCGCGCCCTCCGAGTACCCCGACGACGCGGTCGTCGGGCGCCAGGTGCCACGCGCCGTCGACTCGGTTTTGTAGAAGCTGGTGACCTCGAGTTCTTTGTCGCGCAACGCAAGTGCGGTCGACGTCGAGCCCGCGGGAAGTTCGCGGGAGTTGTCACGCTCCACCGCCTCCGCCCGTGCGGCATCGCGTGCCTCGGTCAGCCGCACGCCGATCCGCTCGGCGAACGCCGACTGGAAGTTCAACCGCGCCGTGATCGGGGCGAGCGGCTTACGTTCGACGACTCTCCGCGACCGCCAACCCGTCCCCTTGCGCACCACCCGCGCCGACGTCTCGCCCCGGTAGTCACCCGATCGCAGGTAGGCGTCGCTCGCCGCGACCATCTGGATCAGCAGCGACGTGTAGAGCGCCTCACATGTGTCGATGTCGGCCTCGTATCCGTACGCGAGCACGAACGTGTTGTTGCCCGCGACGTCGACGGTCACGTCGTTGGCACGCGCGATCGCGACGAAAAGCTGTACGTACGTGCGCAATCCACGCTTTCCGGTCTCGCCGATCGCGACCTGCCTGGTGATCGGCGTCGTCTTGCGTCTGGCCGCGGGGTCGTGGGCACGGGCCACCGCAAGGTCGATCGAGGCCGACGTCGCCAACCGTTGCGCGGCCTGCATGAACGTCTCGGCCTCGTGCTCGTTGTCGGTGTTCTCGGCCTGCCGCAGCAGCCCCGCGATCCGGGTGAGGAGTTTGTCGTCGCGCATACAGATCAGACTAGATCGATGGCCGTTTGGTTCCACTTCACGGAGGATTTGTCGAATCTGTTGACTTTCCCAGTAGGAAAGTAGAGACTACTTTCCTATACGGAAAGTGGCCCACAAACATCCACGGCAAAAGACCACCCACCGAGGAGACCTCATGGACATCACTCCCGACCAAGCGCGTGAGGCGCTCGGGTCCGTCGACGGAGCACGTCGTCGGGTCGCCGACGACCTCGGGCTCCCCCGCATCTACTGGTGGGCGATGGCCGTCTCCTGGGTCGTTCTCGGCGTCATCGGCGCATTCGCTCCCCCGTGGGTCACGACCGTCGCGACCATCGTGTTCGGCGTGGTTCACTCGACGATCGCCTCCCGACTCTTCGACGGCCGCCGCGCGAGCACACACGTACGCCCCGCGCGCAGCGTGGCCGATCGTCGCATCCCATTGATCGTCATCGCCATGCTGCTGACCGCGGTCGTCGTGACGGTTGGCGCAGCGCTGGCACTCGACGCCGACGGCACGCGGCACCCGTCCATCTGGGCAGCCGTGTTCGTGGCGGCGATCCTGGGCTTCGGCGGACCGCAGATCTTCGACGACATCCGCGGGCGAGTGGGCGCGTGAGCACACCGAAATTCGACGAGTTGATCCACCCGAGCACCCGCCTGACGCTCGTCGCGACCCTCGCCGCCGCCGATTGGGCCGATTTCGGCTACCTCAGAGAACGACTGGCCCTGTCGGACTCAGCGTTGTCCAAGCAGCTCGCCACGCTGGAATCTGCCGGCTACGTGAGCACCGAACGCCCGAGCACCGGTCGTCGACGTAGCGTCCGGGCCCGCCTCACAGACGCCGGACGCGAGGCGTTCACCGGCCACGTCGCCGCGCTGCAGGCCATCGTCGGCGGCACGCGAGAAGACGGCCCGCACCAGGACAGCACGCAACAACCCGACGCCCCATTCGACGCCGAGGCCAAACCCTGACCTAGCGCGCGCCGGCGAGCGGCGCTACAGCCCGAACTTGTCCTGCATCTCCCGCAGCGTCTCGGCGGACTTCATCAGTCCCTCGTGCTCGGCGTCGGACATCTTGATCTCGAGTCGGCTGCCCGCGCCGTTGCGGTCGATGAGCGTCGGCAGTGACAGGCACACGTCGTCGAGTCCCTCGTACCCGCCCGTGACAGTCGAGATCGGCAGCACGCGGTGTTCGTCGTTGAGCACCGCTTCGACGATGCGCGTCGTCGCGAGCCCGATGGCGTAGTTGGTCGCGCCCTTGCCCTCGATGATCTTGTAGGCCGCGTGCACCACCTCGTGCTGGATGCGTTCGCGCGCCGGCGCGTCGATGGCCTGGCCGCCCGGCAGGGGCTTCCACTCCAGCAGCGGTACGCCACCGATCGACGCCGAACTCCACAGCGGGATCTCCGAGTCGCCGTGCTCGCCGACGATGTAGCCGTGCACGTTCTGCACCGCGACGCCGACGTGCTGCGCGATGAGGAACCGCAGGCGCGACGAGTCGAGCACCGTGCCCGAACCGAACAGCTGATTGCTGGGCAACCCGCTGTACTTCAGCGCCGCATAGGTCACGATGTCGACGGGGTTGGTGACCATGATGTAGATCGCGTTGGGTGCGACCTTGATGGCACCGGGCAGGATGTTCTTGGTCAAATTGATTGTGGCTTCGGCCAATTCGAGCCGCGACTGCCCCGGCTTCTGTTTTGCTCCCGCGGTGAACACGACGACGTCGGCGTCTGCGCATACCGACACGTCGTCGTCGCCGACGATGTCGGCGCGCGGCACGAATTCGAGTCCGTGCGAGAGGTCGAGGACTTCTGCGGTCACCTTCGACGTGTTGATGTCCATCAGCGCGATCGTGCGCGCCACACCGCGAATCAACGACGCATACGCGATCGCGGTACCCACGGCGCCTGCCCCGATGATGGCCAGCTTGCTCGGTCGGGCTTGTCTCACGTTCACCGCCTGTGTCTCGTGCTGCCCCGAAATCCTCGCCCCTGCGGTTGATTATCGTCGGCCGACGCCATGTCCGCAGCCCGATCGTCGATCATTTCACCCGCCGTCCATACCGCAGTTTCGCGACAGAAGCGACCATCACACTCACGAATTCGTCGTCATGTCCGTTTCTGGCATGCGAAATCACCACGGAGAGCTTATGTTCTGCTGGTCTGCGCATCGCAACGGCGCGTCGCACCATCACTTACCCGGGGGAGCACACCCATGCCAGAAGGCCATGACACCGTTGCCGAGGATCTTTCCGACGACGAGGCCCACCTCGCGAGACTCGGCTACACCCAGGAGCTGCACCGCTCGTGGTCTGGATTCTCGAACTTCGCGATCTCGTTCTCGATCATCTCGATCCTGTCGGGTTGTTTCACGTCTTTCGGACTCGGATGGAACAACGGCGGACCGGCCGCGATCGCATGGGGCTGGCCGATCGTCTCGATCTTCATCCTGCTGATCGGCTTCTGCATGGCCGAACTCGTCTCGGCATACCCCACATCCGGCGGAATCTATTGGTGGGCAGCCAAACTCGGCGGCGCCAAGGCGGGCTTCTACACCGGGTGGCTCAACCTCATCGGCCTCATCGCCATCCTGGCATCGGTCGCGTACGGCGCTGCGACGTTCCTCGACCTCACCATCGGCACATTCAGCCAGTCATGGCTCGACGGGTACAGCCTGACCAGAGTGTTCATCATCTTCCTGATCATCTTGGCCTGCTCGGCGCTGATCAACATCTTCTCCGGTCACCTGCTCTCGATGCTCAACAACATCTCGGTCTGGTGGCACGTATTCGGTGCTGCCGCAGTCATTCTCATCCTGTTCCTGCTCCCCGATCAGCACGCATCCTTCTCCGACGTCTTCGCCAAGACCGTCAACAACAGCGGCATCTTCGACGGCAAGACGTCGGGCTTCGGCTTCATCCTCTTCGTGCTGCCCATCTCGGCGATCCTCACCCAGTACACAATCACCGGCTACGACGCTTCCGCCCACCTCTCCGAGGAGACCAAGGGCGCGGCCAACGCTGCGGCACAGGGCATTTGGCGTTCCATCGCCTACTCCGCAGTCGGTGGATGGATCCTGCTGCTCAGCTTCCTGTTCGCAGTCCAGGACGCAGACGGCGTCTCCAAGAGTGGCGGCGCGGTCGCGACGATCTTCACCCAGGCGCTCACCTCGAAGTGGGCAGGCGTCGTGCTGATCATCTCCACCGCAGGCCAGCTCTTCTGCACGGCCGCATGCCAGACGAGTGCGTCGCGAATGATGTTCGCGTTCAGCCGCGACGGCGCCGTGCCCGGCCACAAGCTCTGGTCCAAGGTCCGCTCAAATGGCATGCCCGCCAACGCCGTTGTCGCAACAGCCACCATCGCCGCGATCATCACCCTGCCCGCGCTGGTGTCGGTCGACATCAACGGCGCACCCGTACCCGTCGCCTTCTATGCCGTCGTCTCGATCGGCGTCGTCGGGTTGTACCTGTGCTTCGCGGTCCCGATCTACTACCGCTGGAAAGCGGGAGACTCGTTCGAGGCCGGCTCGTGGACGTTGGGCTCCAAGTACAAGTGGATCGCGCCACTTGCGCTGATCGAGATCGCGCTGACCTCGCTCGTCGCGATGTTCCCGACCTCGCTCGGCGGCATGCCCTGGGACGCGAGCTTCGAGTGGAAGTACGTGAACTACACCCCGCTGCTCGTCGGTGGCGCACTGATCCTGCTCTACGGCTACTGGCACGTGTCGGTGAAGAAGTGGTTCACCGGACCGATCAAGCAGGTCGACGCCGAACCCGTCGACGCCTGACCCGGGCGCGTCTGGGCGAGCCGATCAGACAGCGCGCGCACGACGCCGACCCCAGCACGGCCCCACGCGATTAACCTCGGACGTGACACAGTCACGCCGCGCTCGCGGCCCGTCGGAAGAGGACAGCGTTGTCACTTCACGAAATCGAGTTCACGTCGGCCAACGGTCGCGACACCATCTTCGGTTGGGTCTACGAGCCCGCCACCAAGACGCGCGGCATCATCCACATCGTCCACGGACTCGGTGAGCACTCGCGCCGCTACCTTCGACTGATCACCAAGCTGCTCGACGCCGGGTTCGTCGTCGTCGCCGACGACCACGCAGGACACGGCAAGACGGCCATGACCTCGGGGGTCTGGGCCGACGCCGGAGACGACGCCGACAAGGTCGTGGTGGCTGATGAGCGCACTCTGCGCGACAAGGTGCGTGAGCTCTACCCCAACCTGCCCTACGTCGTCTTCGGGCACTCCTGGGGTTCGATGATCGCGCGCGGTCTCGTGTCCGACGACAGCGACTGGCTCAAGGGACTCATCCTCTGCGGCATCGCGGCCCAGATCCACGGCATCGACGACGTCCTCGACCGCGAGGCCCTGGCCGCGGAGTCCGACCCGACGTCGACAGCGACGGAGACCTACGCGGGGCAGATGTTCGACGGCTTCACCGCGCGCTTCGGCCCCGACGCCTTCCCCACGGCATGGGTGGCTCGCGATCCCGGGGTCGTCCGCGACCACGCCCGCGACCCCTTCAACAACTTCGGCGCACCCATGTCCGTGCGATTCATCCGCGGATTCGTCGATCTCTACGACGCCGTCAACGCCGAGACCTGGTATCCGACAGTCCGCTCCGACCTCCCCGTCCTCATCCTCGCGGGCGACGCCGACCCCGTCGCCAACTTCGGCGAGGGCGCCTACCACGTCGGCAATCAGCTCGCAGCGAGCGGACACTCCGACGTGCGCACCCGCATCTACACCGGCTACCGGCACGAGGTGCACAACGAGCCGCCCATCCGCGACGAGGTCGCCGACGAGATCATCGCCTTCGCTGAGCGCGTCGTCGGATAGACAGTGGCATCGTCGGATAGCGGCGACGTCGTCGGATAGATCCCAACGCAGAAGCCCCCGAACGCCAGTGGCATTCGGGGGCTTCGAAACTGTTGCGCTACAACAGATGACGCTCTCAGTCCTGAGGAGCCTCGGTGAAGTTGCGCGTCACGGCCGGGTCGACCGGGATGCCCGGGCCCGTCGTCGTCGAGACGGTCACCTTCTTGATGTAGCGGCCCTTCGCGGCCGACGGCTTCGCGCGCATGATCTCGTCGTACGCTGCGCCGTAGTTCTCGGCGAGCGCGCTCGGCTCGAACGACGCCTTGCCGATGACGAAGTGCAGGTTGGCTGCCTTGTCGACGCGGAAGTTGATCTTGCCGCCCTTGATGTCGTTGATCGCCTTGGTCACGTCGGTGGTGACCGTGCCGGTCTTCGGGTTCGGCATCAGGCCGCGCGGTCCGAGGACACGCGCGATACGGCCGACCTTGGCCATCTGATCAGGGGTGGCGATCGCGGCGTCGAAGTCGAGCCAGCCGCCCTGGATCTTCTCGATCAGGTCTTCGGCGCCGACCTCGTCGGCACCCGCTGCTACGGCCTCAGCGGCCTTGTCGCCTGCGGCGAACACGATCACGCGGGCAGTCTTACCCGTGCCATGAGGCAGGTTGACGGTGCCTCGAACCATCTGGTCTGCCTTACGCGGGTCGACGCCCAGCCGGATTGCGACCTCGACGGTCGAATCGGTGTTCTTCGACGACGTTTCCTTCGCCAGCTCAGCAGCCTCCAGCGGGCTGTAGAGCTTGTCCTTGTCGACCTTCTCGGCCGCGGCCTTGTAGGCCTTGCTGCTCTTGCTCATTGCTCTGTTCTTTCTCCGTATTGATGATTCGGGTTGGTGGTGTGTGGGCCGAGCCGGCCCTCCCACTCAGCGGGCTGATCAGCCCTCGACGGTCAAACCTGCGCGAGTTCGCAAGCTCACTCGACTGTGATACCCATCGACCGCGCAGTACCGGCGATGATCTTCGCGGCCTGGTCGATGTCGGTGGCGTTGAGGTCTTCGGCCTTGGTCTTGGCAATCTCGCGGACCTGGTCCATCGAGACCTTGCCGACCTTCTTGGTGTGCGGCTCACCCGAACCCTTCTGCAGACCGGCGGCCTTGAGCAGCAGCTTCGCTGCGGGCGGGGTCTTGAGCTTGAAGTCGAACGAGCGATCTTCGTACACGAAGATCTCAACCGGCACGACGTTGCCACGCTGCGACTCGGTCGCGGCGTTGTACGCCTTGCAGAATTCCATGATGTTCACGCCGTGCTGACCGAGCGCCGGACCCACTGGCGGGGCCGGGTTTGCCTGGCCTGCCTGGATCTGGAGCTTGATGATCCCGGCGAGCTTCTTCTTCTTGGGAGGCATCCTTGTTCCTTGTTTGTTTCTTGCAGATCCACGTCCGCTGGAGGCGTGGAAGTTCATATTCGGTGTGTCACCCGCTCCCTGAGGAGCGAGCTTCTCGAAGGGCGCGCGACTAGATCTTCTCGACCTGGTTGAAGCCGAGTTCCACCGGCGTCTCACGACCGAAGATCGACACGAGCACCTTGACCTTGCGCTGCTCGGCGTTGACCTCGCTGATCGACGCGGGAAGCGTGGCGAATGGGCCGTCCATGACGGTGACCGACTCGCCGACCTCGAAATCGACCTCGACGACCGACGTCGCAGCCGCTGCGGCCTGCTCGACACTCTCGGCGCCCTTGGCAGTGGCCTTCTTCGCCGGGGTGCGCGGCAGCAGGAACTGCAGCACTTCATTGAGACTCAACGGCGACGGCTTGCTGGTCATTCCGACGAAGCCCGTGACACCCGGGGTGTTGCGCACCGCGCCCCACGACTCGTCGTTGAGGTCCATGCGCACCAGGATGTAGCCGGGCAGCACCTTGCGGTTGACCTTCTTCTGCTGGCCGTTCTTGATCTCGGTGACCTCTTCGGTCGGGACCTCGACCTGGAAGATGTAGTCGCCGACGTCGAGGTTCTGCACGCGGGTCTCGAGGTTGGTCTTGACCTTGTTCTCGTAACCGGCATAGCTGTGGATGACGTACCACTCGCCGGGTGCGCGACGCAGTTGCTTGCGCAGTTCCTCGGCGGGGTCGACCTCTTCCTCGGCTTCGGCCTCTGCTGCGTCGGCATCAGCTGCGGCGTCCTCGGCGGCTTCTGCCTGCTCGACGGCCTCTTCGCCACCGTCGACGGCTGCGGCGTCGTCCTGTGCGGCCTCGACCTGCGCCTCGGTGCCCGGATCGTCGGTCTCGTCCACGGTCGCTTCGCTCCCGGCGTCGGTGACGTCGGTCTCGACCGTGTCGGTCGGGTCGAACTCGTTATCCGGGGTGCTCACTGCAGCCCACGCTCCTCTTTCATGAAGTTGGTCGTCCGTCGGATGACCCGGTCGGGAGCGGGCTCACCTGAGTGAGCCCGAATCAGCCGAGGATCCAGAGAACTAGCTTGGCGAAGCCGATGTCGATCCCGAAGATGAACGCGGTCATCACCACCACGAACACGAGCACGATGATCGTGTACGTGATCGTCTCGCGCCGCGTCGGCCAGATGACCTTCTTCATCTCCGAGACGACCTGCTGCATGAACACCCAGATCCGCACAAACGGATTGCTGCTCTGCTCGGACGCCTTCTTTACCTTGCGTTCCTTGACGGCGACTGCGGATCCACCGTCGGAATCCGCATCACCGTCTGTCGTGTCGACGGCACCCGCTGACGAGCGACGACGTCCCGAACGCTTACCCGTCGGGCGAAGATCGCCCGACGACGCATCCGAGGCTCCGCCATCTGCGTCCTCGACGGCGTCGTCGCGGGTCTCGAGCTCCTCCGCTGCCGAATCGGCGGCGGTGGACTGCCCGTCGTTTTTGGCGCGGGCTGCTCGATCTCGCTTGCTCACCTTCGAGGTCCTCTCGTCAACGTGTGCCCTCTCCAGGGCAGGGGCGACAGGACTTGAACCTGCAACCTGCGGTTTTGGAGACCGCTGCTCTGCCAGTTGAGCTACGCCCCTTTGCGGCTGCGTTCACTCTCGCGAGTTCTGCAACCACCGGTCATGGTCGACCTGCCGGAACCAGCCTACCGATCCGAAACCGATGGGCCGTCGCCGACAAAACCAACGCGCCACCCTATGGGCGGCGCGCAAGTCAAGGGTAAACCTGACACTTCAGTGTAGAACACCCGCCCCGGTTAACCCAAAACACTTCCTGCACCGACCCGCCCCCACCAGCGCCGATCGGCGTGATTTTCCGGTTGCCCAGACGCTCGGATTCCGCACCTCTGGGCAACCGCAAGTTTCCGGCCTCGGCGCGGAACCTTCGGACATGGAACCTCAGGGTGTCCCGTTGCGTCCGATCTCGCATGACCACGCTCGCGCAGCACCTGTCCACGCACGACGGCGTCATCACTCTCGCACAGGCGCGAGCGCTCGGCGTGAACAGGCATTCGGTGCGGCGTCGACTTTCCGCGGGCACGTGGGTGCGCGAGGCTGAGGCGACGTTTCGGGCCGTCGACCATCCGCGCACGGCACGCGTCCGAGTCCGGATCGCGGTCGCATCGGTCGGCAAATCCGCGGTGCTCGTCGGGTCGTCGGCCGCATGGTGGCACGGCCTGACCAGTGCTTTTCCGTCGAAGATCACCGTCGCCACCCAGGTGAAGGGCCGCCACGCCGGTGCGTCGTCGGGCGTGAAGGTCACACATCGCCGCCTGCACGAACCAGACATCGTCGTGGTCGACGGGCTTCGCGTGGCGTCGGTCGCGGCCACCCTGCTCGACGTCGCCGCCGACGGCGACACCTCGACCGTCGACAACGCCCTCCTCAAGCACCGCGTCTCCATCACCGAACTCGACGACGCGCTGGGCCGTTACCCGCGACGTCGCGGTGCACCCGAGGCACGACGGCTCTTCGACGCGCTGCGGTCCGGTGCGCGATCCGAGGCCGAACGCACCACCACCGCGCTGTTCGACGCACACGACATCACCGGGTGGACGGCCAACACCGAGGTCCTCGGGTACCTGCTCGACTTCGTGTTCCGCGACGCACGACTCATCGTCGAGATCGACGGCTTCGCGTTCCACCGCGACGCCAAGACCTTCCAACGCGACCGGACCAAACGCAACGCCCTCCTCGCCGACGGCTGGCGGATGCTGAACTTCACCTGGGACGACATCACTCGACGCCCCGACGCCACAGCCCGCCAGGTTCTCGACGCCCTCGACGCATCAGCCGCCTAGTGGGCACACGCCTAGCTGCAGCACCCCGGTTCCGGTTGCCCAGACGCTCGGATTCCGCGCCTCTGGGCAACCGGAACCCCTACCGCTCTGCCAGGACGCCGCCTAACACGACCCCGCGAGGATCTCGACGGCCTCGGCGTAGCGGTCGGGTCCCGCAGCGGCGTAGCTCAGCCGCACATACGGACCGGTCGGCTCGGCCGGGAACCACTCGCGGCCGGCCACCACCGACAGCCCGCGCGCCAGCGCCCGAGCCGCGACCACGTCCGGGTCGGTGGGCACATCCCCAGCGCCGACGTCGGGCAGCCGAACCCACAGGTGCAGCCCGCCCGGCGGTGTCGTGGCCGTCAACGACGGTTCGGCGCGCAGCGCGTCGAGCAAAGCGTCGCGACGCGCACCGAGTCCGCGTCGCAGCCGCTGCAACGATGTGCGCCACGCGGGCCTGGTCACGACGTCGAGCGCGGCGAGCTGCAGGATCGGCGACACATACAGGTCGGAGAGCGCCAGCGCGCTCTCGATGCGCTGACGCACCGGCCCACGCGCCATCACCGCGGCGACCCTGATCGACGACGACATGCTCTTCGTCAACGACCTGAGGTAGACGACGTGACCGTTCTCGTCCGCGGAGACGAGCGTGCGCGGCGCGGTGTCGACGCCGAAGTCATGCGCCCAGTCGTCCTCGACGACGAATGCCCGATGCGCCGCCACGACGTCGAGCACCT
This sequence comes from Gordonia sp. 852002-51296_SCH5728562-b, assembly GCF_001665475.1. Lineage (NCBI taxonomy): Bacteria > Bacillati > Actinomycetota > Actinomycetes > Mycobacteriales > Gordoniaceae > Gordonia > Gordonia sp. 852002-51296_SCH5728562-b. The sequence continues at coordinate 37,489 of NZ_LZMI01000109.1, forward strand.
CTGCCCGCTGCTGTGCCGACCACTGCTCGCCGGTCGGGTTGGCGTAGTTGGGCTGGGCGTAGAAAACGCGTGCACCTGACGTCGCGAACGCGGTGTCGAGGTCGACGGCGCTCGGTGCGCCCCCGGTGCGCGCGACGGGCACGATCACCAGACCGGCCTGCCGTGCCGCGGCGATCGCACCCCAGTAGGTCGGCGACTCCATCACGATCGCCTCACCCGGAGCGGCGATCGCCCGCATCGTCGCGGCGAGCGCGGCCTGTCCGCCCGAGGTGATCACGACGTCGGAGTCGCGCCAACCGCGATCACCGCCCTCCGCGAGCTCGCTCACGAACCAGCGACGCAACTCCGGAACACCCGCGACCGGCGGCCTCGTGAACGCCTCGGCCTGCCGCGACACACGACGCACCGCGGCCGCGACAGGCTCCTGCGGTAGCAGCTCCTCGTCGGGGTATCCGCCGTGCATGGCGATGGTGTCGTGCGGGACCATCCGCAGCGTCGACCCGGTTGCGGGGATTCCGGAACGCTCCGGTCCGAGCGCTGCGGTCTGCCATCCGATGTCACGTCTTGTGGCGAGGCGTCGAGAAGCGACGAATGTTCCCTCACCCGAACGTGTTTCGACGATGCCGTCGGACACCAGCGTGGCAAGTGCTCGCTGCACGGTCACCGGACCGGCCCCGAACTGCTTGGCCAGCGCGCGCGTCGACGGCAGCCTCGAGCCCGGCTGCTCACGCTCGGCGAGCACTCTGAGGTGTTGCGCGATGCGTGAACTGCTATCGTCGAACATGAGAGACAATAGTAGCGCTATCGCGCCAAGTTCGACGCCGCTATCGCTCCAAACACCGACAAGTGGTCTGGTCTGGGGCTTCGTCGGGGTGGCCGCGTTCTCCTTCTCGGTGCCGCTGACCCGCATCGCCGTCGGTTCGGCAGGTACACCAGGACTCGACCCGCTGCTCGTCGGATGCGGCAGGGCCGTCGTCGCGGCAGCGCTGGCCGTCGTCGCGCTCGGTGTCACGCGCACCCGCTTTCCCACCGCCCGTCAGTGGCTTCGTCTGGTCACGGTCGCCGCGGGCGTCGTCGTCGGATTCCCGCTGTTCACCTCTCTTGCCCTGCGACATTCCGATTCCGGTCACGCCGCGGTGATCGTCGGACTGCTTCCCGCGATGACCGCCGTCGTGGCGGTCACACTCACTAGCGAACGTCCCGGAGTGCGGTTCTGGATCGGTGCGTCCGCGGGAGCCATCGCAACGGTCACGTTCGCGCTCCTCGCACACGGCGGAGCGTCGTCGAGCAGCATCGACGACGTCTACCTGCTCTGCGCCGTGGTTCTCGGCGCGGTCGGCTATGCCCAGGGCGGCATTCTCGCGCGAGAACTCGGCGCGTGGCAGACCATCTGTTGGGCCCTGGTGCTCGCGCTGCCGGTCATGGCGATGGCGTCTGCCCGCTCGATCCACCTGCGACCGCCGACAGACATCAGCGCGGCACACTGGACGTCGTTCGGATATCTCTGTGCCGTCAGCATGTTCCTCGGATTCTTCGCCTGGTACCGCGGACTCGCGATCGGGCCGATGACCGTCGTCAGTCAGGCGCAACTCGTCCAACCCGTCCTCTCGGTGGCGTGGGCGGCGCTGCTGCTGCGCGAGTCGGTGTCGCTCGGTGTCATCGCCGGTGGCATCGCTGTGATCGCCTGCGCTGCATTCACCGTCAGGAGCCGAACCCGCGACAGTTCCGTGCGTCGCGGCCCGATGTCCCGCGTCACCACTGGTCGGCTGCGTATCGTGGGCGGATGACACAATCTGCGGGACAACGACGCGGTTTTGCCATCCTCTCGCTCGCCTCGGGCGCACTCGGCGTGGTGATCGCCATCGTCTCGGCGGGTAACCAATTCCCCGTCGGACTCATCGCACTCGTCCTCCTGCTTGTCGCCGCGGGACTCGCCGTCGACGGCTTGTTCAACATCGGGAACCGACGCCTCGCCGAACTGATCATCGCGGTGATCCTGGCTGTCGTCGCCATCGTCATCGTCGTGCTGCGCAGTTGGTGGCTCCTGATCGGCACACTCGTCGTGATCGCACTGTTCGCAATCGCCATCGCCGCGGCGTCGCGGGCGTTCCGGGTCTCGGTGCCGTTGCCCGTCGTCGCGCCCCCGAGCGCTCCCGTACTCATCTACAACCGACGCTCCGGCGACGGCAAAGCCGACCGGCTCCACCTCGCCGACGAGGCGGAACGTCGGGGTTACCGGACCATCGAACTGGTCAAGGGAGACGATTTGCGAGCCCTCGCCGAGGGCGCCGTCGCCGACGGTGCCGACGCACTCGCAATGGCTGGCGGCGACGGTTCGCAGGCGGTCGTCGCCGACGTCGCGGCGTCGCACGATCTGCCTTACGCGTGCATTCCGTCGGGCACTCGCAATCATTTCGCACTCGACCTCGGCGTCGACCGCGACGACGCTGTCGGAGCCCTCGATTCCTTCGTCGAAGGTGGAGAACGTCGCGTCGACCTCGGCGTCGTCAACGGACAGGTCTTCGTCAACAACGTCTCGCTCGGCGTCTACGGCGAAGCGGTCCAACGCGAGAGCTACCGCAACGCCAAAGCCAAAACGCTGCTCGACGTCGCGTCGCAGGTCCTCGGACCCAACGCCGACCAACCGTCGGTCTCCTGGCACTACCCCAACGGCACAGAACACGAGTCGGTCGCGGCAGTCATGGTGTCCAACAACCAGTATCGCCTCGGACACATCATCGGGTCGGGTACCCGCCCGAGCATCGAGGACGGGCTGCTCGGCGTCGCAGTCATCGCCGACCCCGCATCACGTCCCGGTTCGACACGGCTACAACACCTCTGGAGCGAATGGGTGGCGCCGACGTTCGAGATCGATTCGGACACCGACCTCAACGCCGGAATCGACGGCGAGGCCGCGACACTGACCGCGCCTGTGCGCTTCGAGATCCGCCACCAGGTGCTGCGTGCTCGCATCGCCCGCCGGCACCCCGGCGCCTCGCCGTCCGCCGACGTACCGGACGGCGCCCTCGATTCGGTGCGCGCTCTCTTCCGCATCGCGCTCGGGCAGCCGGTCCACGTGGCGACGCGTCAGGCTGCCTGACGCCCACAGCTGGTCGAGCTGCCCGCGCTGGTCGAGCTGCCCGCGCTGGTCGAGCTTGTCGAGACCACCCCGCCCGCTGGTCGAGCTTGTCGAGACCACCCCGCCCGCTGGTCGAGCTTGTCGAGACCACCCCGCCCGCTGGTCGAGACCACCCGCCGGCCGAGCCCCACACCCGCTGGTCGAGCCGAACCCGCTGGTCGGCCCCGACCGCTGGTCGAGCTTGTCGAGACCACCCACCGAGAGCCGCGGGCGTCAGTTGAACTGCACGTGTGCGTGGGCGCGGCCGAAGATCTTGCGGTCGCCCTGCTTGGCGACGATGCTGATCACGCCGCGTCGGGTCTCCGGGTCGAGCGACTTGATCTTGCCCGTGAAGTCGACGTTGGCGTAGGTGTCGGGGTAGACGTACACCGGGCTGGTGAAGCGCACGTTGTACTCGTAGACCGCGGCCGGGTCGCCGATGAACTCGGTGATGAAGCTCGCGCCGAGGCCCATCGTCTGCATGCCGTGCGCCACGACAGTCTCGAGGCCGATGACCTTGGCCAGCTCGTCAGAGAAGTGGATCGGGTTGGGATCTCCCGCGACACCCGCATAGTTGACCAGGTTGCCGCGCGTGAGGGTCTTGGTCATCGGGGTCAGCTCCTGGCCGACCTCGAGGTCGTCGAAGTTGATTGCCGAGTACGGCTTCGGCGCAACCACCGGGTCCGGGTCGTCGTAGCGATCGAACGGTCCGTGCACGCTGCGCGGCAGCGTCGGCTCCTTGTCGACCTTCATCATGACGTGCTCGAGCTCGTCGAGGACCTCGGGATCGGCGTCGACGGCCGCCCGCGCGACAAGGCTTGTAAAGGTCGTCATGACCGGCTCGTCGTGCTGGTTCCAGATGATGTTCTTGGTGACCATCACGTCCGCGCCACCCATCTGCCGGAACGACTCCAGCGAGACGTCGCAGATCAGTCGGTCGCCCACCTTGATCGGCTGGTGGAAGATCAGCCGCTGGTCGGTCTGCATGATCTGCCACAGGTCGTAGCCGGTGACGATGTCTTCGAAGAGCCGACGCTGCGCGATGATCCCGAGCACCGAGACAAAGGTCGGCGCGGCAATCAGGGTGTCGTGACCCATCTCCGCAGCCGCCGCCTCGTCCCAGTGGACGGGATGCGCGTCCTGAACGGCGCGAGCGTGCTTGCGGATCTCCTCGCGGCCGACCTCGTAGTAGTCGTCGACCGTGTAGTTGAAACCGACCATCGACTTGGTGTGCGCCGCGATCTCTTCCGGAGTCAATTTCACACCGTTCTTCAACGCATCGATCCGGTCTTGGATCTCGCTATCGGTGATCTGTGACATCGGGTGAACTCCTCACGCTGCACTCGGCTGTGCGTCCGACGGACGGAGGCTGACCGCTCATCGTCGAGACACATACTCGCTGGCAACTGTACTGAATTACTTCATCTGAACGACAACTGCGGGCTGCCTCGTGTGAGACAGCCCGCAGTTGCACAAACTCGTGGGTGCGCATCTCGCGACGACGCACAATGCCGAACTACGCAAACCGGATTCGACGTTGCGCTCACGGCGGAGACATACCCCGATACGACCGTCATTCGACGACGCTCCGGGGCCATTGGCCTCGGGGAAGAATCAGCGCGACTCTTTGTGCGCCTGGTGCTTGCCGCAGTTCGGGCAGAACTTCTTGATCTCGAGACGATCGGGATCGTTACGACGATTCTTCTTGGTGATGTAGTTGCGGTGCTTGCACACCTCGCAGGCCAAGGTGATCTTTGGCCGGACGTCAGTTGAGGAAGCCACTGGGTTCGCCTTCTTTCGGGTGGGTCTGGGTCGTCGGAGCACTAGGCGCCGCCTCGCCCGACCCGGGCCGCGCGACAAGCCTTACGTGTAGCGGTGGAGGGACTCGATCCCTCGACCTCACGATTATGAGTCGTGCGCTCTAACCAGCTGAGCTACACCGCCATGGTGACATGAACGCCGTCAGCGTGGACGCAGTCCTCGCGGTGGCGTTGCGGCGTCGGGCGTTCAAGTCCTACCGAGCCCCCTGACGGAATCGAACCGTCGACCTTTTCCTTACCATGGAAACGCTCTGCCGACTGAGCTAAGGGGGCGTTTCCGGCTGCCCTTGCGGGCGTCCGGAGAGCCTTAACGAGGTTACACACCGATGCGGCGGCTCACCAAATCGCTGCTCTCACAGCTCTCCGATGGACCGCCGACCAGACGTTCACCTCGTTGTGGCAGATGCAGGATTCGAACCTGCGTAGCTTTCGCGACGGATTTACAGTCCGCTCCCTTTGGCCGCTCGGGCAATCTGCCGTGCTGTTTCCCACGACCTTCGAGACCGTAAGAACAACGCCGAGAAGAATACAACGAACCCCGGTCTTCGACGCAAACCCGCAGGTCAGCCCGACGCCCCATCGCTGGTCGAGCGGTCACGCGCTGGTCGAGCTTGTCGAGACCACCCGCCGCACGGTCGAGCGCCCCCGCCGCTGGTCGAGCCGACCGATCGCTGGTCGAGCTTGTCGAAACCACCCGCCGCACGGTCGAGCGCCCCCGCCGCTGGTCGAGCTTGTCGAGACCACCGCCGACCGAGCTGCACCCCGCTGACGAGCCCCTACCCGCTGGTCGAGCCTCTACCCGCTGGTCGAGCTTGTCGAGACCACCCCACTCGCCCCGAGCCCGAGCGGCGTCGGGCTACGCTGTGATCCATGGCTGATTCATCGTTTGACGTGGTGAGCAAGATCGACCGCCAGGAGGTCGACAATGCCCTCAACCAGGCCGCGAAGGAACTCTCGCAGCGCTACGACTTCCGCGGCACCAACACCGGCATCGACTGGTCCGGCGAAGAGACGATCGTCATCACCTCCGACGCCGAGGAGCGCGCCCAGGCGGCCCTCGATGTGTTCAAGGAGAAGCTGATCCGCCGCGACATCTCGCTCAAGGCGTTCGACGCCGGCGACGTCCAGTCGTCCGGCAAGACCTACAAGATCTCCGGCAACCTCGTGCAGGGCATCGACTCCGAGCACGCCAAGAAGATCTCCAAGAAGATCCGCGACGAGGGCCCCAAGGGCGTCAAGGCGCAGATCCAAGGCGACGAACTACGCGTGTCGAGCAAGAAGCGCGACGACCTCCAGTCCGTCATCGCGCTTCTCAAGGGCGAGGACTTCGGCATCGCCCTGCAGTTCGTCAACTACCGCTGAACTGACACGAAGCGCGGGCCCGCTAGACCCCCCGCCGCGCCATCTCCTGCAGCCGCCGGATGCGCTCCTCGGTCGGCGGGTGCGTCAAGAACATCTTGGCCATGCGGTCCGTCGCGCGGAACGGACTCTCGATCATCGCGTGGCTCTGCGCGGCGATGTCGGGCTGCGGGGGTAGCGGTGCCACCTGGATGCCGCCGGAGATCTTGGCGAGCGCCGACGCCAGCGCCAACGGATCGTTGGTCAGTTCAGCACCCGACTTGTCGGCCTGAAACTCCCGCGACCTCGACACCGCAAGCTTGATCAGCGTCGCTGCAAACGGTCCGAGCAGCGAGATGAGGATCAGCGCAATCGGGTTCGGTCCGTTGTTGCGGTTGCCCGACATCCCGAAGAACATCGCGAAGTTCGCCAGACCGCTGATGATCGCGGCCATCGCGCCCGCGACCGAACTGATCAGGATGTCGCGGTTGTAGACATGCGAGAGCTCGTGGCCGAGCACCGCGCGCAGTTCTCGTTCGTCGAGGAGTCGCAGGATTCCCGCCGTACAGCACACCGCCGCGTTCTTCGGATTACGTCCCGTCGCAAACGCATTGGGCGACTCCGTCGGACTGATGTACAACGCAGGCATCGGCTGCCGCGCCTGCGTCGCGAGCTCGCGCACCACCCGGTACATCACCGGCGCCTCGACCTCCGTCACCGGCTGCGCATGCATCGCCTTCAGCGACATCTTGGCGCTGTTGAAGTACACGTAGCCGTTCACGGCGATCGCAAGGATCACCGACCCCCACAGAATCGTCGGACTCCGGAAACAAGCACCGATCGCGACGATCAACGCCGACATCGTGCCGAGCAGAAGTGCCGTCTTCACACCGTTTCGCATCAGATCCTCGTTCGAACTCGCCTCCGACGCGCTGCCGGGGCTCTCAGTTTCTCAAACGATCCAAGGTGTGGTTGGGTTTCCGTGCGGCGTCGGCGAGTTACCCCGTGCGCGCGATCGTGTAGTCGACCAGCGAGGTGAATGCGGAATGAGCGGGCCCCTCGGGAAGCGCACCGAGCACCTGCCCCGCCTCGTCTGCGTATCCGCGCAGCGTCGCGTTCGCCTGGGCCATGCCACGCGACTCGACAAGCAGTCCGAGCGCCTCGGCAACCTCGGCGTCGTCGGTCAGCGGCTTGGCCGCACCGCCGTCGTCGACGAGCAGTTCTCGCAACCTGTTCGACGCCGCATCGTCGTCGGCAAGTGCGTAGAGCACCGGCAGCGTGTGCACACCCTCACGCAGGTCGGTTCCGGGGGTTTTGCCCGAATCGCCTGTCGCAGAACTGATGTCGATGATGTCGTCGGAGAGTTGGAATGCGGTGCCGACGATGTCGCCGAGCCGGGAGAGCCGCTCGACGTCGTCCACGTTTGCACCGGAAGTCATCGCGCCGAATCGACCAGCAGCCGCGATGAGCGAACCGGTCTTCTCCCACACCACCTTCAGGTAGTGATCGATCGGGTCGACGTCGCGTGCGCCGATGGTCTCGCGCATCTGACCCGTCACCAGCTCGGCGAAGGTCTCGGCGATGATGCGCACCGGGTCGGGTCCCAGCGTCGACACCAGACGTGACGCGCGGGCGAACAGGTAGTCGCCGGAGAGGATCGCGATGCTGTTGGACCACCGCGCGTTGGCGCTCTGTGCGCCGCGTCGCATCGGGGCCTCGTCCATCACGTCGTCGTGGTAGAGCGTCGCGAGGTGGATCATCTCGACGACCGTTGCGGCCGTGATCACCTCGCTCGCATCCGGACGCGGCCCGAACTGGGCGGCCAGGATCGCGAACATGGGACGAAAACGCTTGCCACCAGCCTTGGCCAGGTGGCTCGCGGCTTCGGTCATGACGTCGTCACCAGATGCCAGCTCAGACAGCAACAACTCTTCTACCTGGGCCAACGAGGTCCGCACGGTACCCGCGAACTCTTCGGAACCCAGATCCAGACCCGCGAAAGTCGACTTCACTCCGCCGAGCCTAGTCGGTGGGCGCGTGCGGCGAGCGTGCCGGGAGGCCACATACTGGTCGAGTGACGAGCCAGATCCCCGAGAGCGCCGACGTCCTCGTCGTCGGCGCGGGACCGGGCGGGTCTGCCGCCGCCGCCCACGCCGCCGCTGCCGGTCATGACGTCGTACTCCTCGACGCCGCCACCTTCCCCCGCGACAAGACATGTGGCGACGGCCTGACGCCGCGCGCGACCGCCGAACTCGTCGCGCTCGGATTCGCCGACCGCCTCGCCGCCAGCCCCCGCATCGACGGTCTCGAACTGCACGGCTGGGGCGCCACCCAGCGCGTGCCGTGGCCCGCGGGCCGCTTTCCTGCGTACGGCAGCGCCATCACACGGATGGAACTCGACGACGAGCTGCGCGCCCTCGCCGTCGCCCGCGGCGCCCGAATGTTCCAGGGCGCCAAGGCCGTCGACGTCGAGATGTCCGGCGACCGGATCTCGACGGTCACCGTCGACGACGCCGACGGACCGCACACCATCCGCGTGCGCGAGGTCATCGTCGCCGACGGTGTGCGCTCGACTCTGGGCAAGAAGCTCGGCCGAGAGTGGCACCGCGACACCGCATTTGGTGTCGCAGCACGCGCCTACGTCCCGTCGACACGTGCCGACGACAACTGGATGGGCTCGCACCTGGAGCTACGCGCCCCCGACGGCGAGCTCCTGCCTGGCTACGGGTGGCTCTTCCCCCTTGGGGGCGCCGCGGGCGATTCGGATCAACATGGCACCGGGAGCGAGCCGGATCAGCACAGCACCGAGGGCGGCCTGTTGAACGTCGGCGTCGGGGCGCTGGCGACGTCAAAACGCCCGGCGCACATGGCTTTACGACCCATACTCGACCACTACGCGCGCATGGTCGGCGACGAGTGGCAGATCACCGGGAAGCCCGCTCGACTGACGTCGGCGCTGCTGCCGATGGGTGGCGCGGTGACGGGCGTGTCGGGGCCCAACTGGATGCTCATCGGCGACGCCGCCGCATGCGTCAATCCGCTCAACGGCGAGGGCATCGACTACGCCCTCGAGACCGGCCGCCTTGCCGCGCAGCGCCTCGGCAGCCCCGACCACACCGCACAGTGGCAGCAGACCCTCGTCGAGCACTACGGCCTGGCTTTCTCGGCCGCTCGACGCCTCGCCGGCGTGCTGACCGTTCCTCGTGCCGTGCCGCTGCTCGGTCGGCCGGGCATCCGATCGGCAAAGGTGATGTCGCTCGTCGTACGCGTGATGGGCAACCTCATCACCGACGACGACGCCGATCTGGTCGCCCGGGCCTGGCGTGCGGCCGGGCACATCTCCACGCGCATCGACCACCGGCCACCGTTCGCCTGAACCCACCCCGGTGGCCCCGCGACGGAGCGTCGACCATTGGTTTGAGACGTTCTGCGTGATACGTTTCATTGTGAATGTGTCATACGCCACAACGTCGACAAGGGAGCACCCATGCCTCTGCGGACACTGCCTTCGCGGCTTCTAGGCACGATCTCCGCGCGTCGACGCGAGCGCTACCGTCGCCGCGACGAACTCGCCGCCGTCGACCCCGCCGAGGAGCCACGTACCTACGCCCTCGAACTGTCGAGCACGGAGTTCGTCTGGGCCACAACGCAAGCGCTCAGCTTTGCGCTGTTCCGCACGTACGCGGTGCCGTCGATCGGCGAATTGCTGTACAAGACACTCCAATTCACCGACGAAACCCAGAAGCGCTACGACGACACGGTGCTCCTCCTGTCGGCGCCCGTCGAGCACGGTTTTGCTCCGGGCAGCCAGGGGCACGCGGCGGTCCGTCGGATCAACCAGATGCACGGCCGCTACGACATCTCCAACGACGACATGCGCTACGTCCTTGCGACATTCGTCGTCTGCCCACCCCGCTGGATCAACGCGTACGAGTGGCGCACGCTCAGCCAGCGTGAGATCGACGGGCTCACGAATTACTACCGCCTACTCGGAAAGCACTTGGGAATCAAGGACATTCCCGACACCTACGCCGAGTTCGAGTCCCTGATGGACTCCTACGAGCAGCAGCACTTCGACTTCCGCGAAGGCTCACGCGCAGTCGCCGACTCGACCCTCGACCTGCTGACCACCTTCATGCCGTACCGACTGCTCCCCGCACCGCTCGTCCGACGACTCGCCCGCGCACTCATGGACGAACCCCTCCTCGACGCGTTCCACTACCCGCACCCCACACGCGCCGAGCGGGTACTCGTCACCGCGGGGCTCAAAGCGCGCGGCCTGGCGATCCGCTACTTCGCCACACCCCGAACCGAGCCGGTCTTCGGCATCGACACCGCCGAGGTCCGCGGCTACCCGAACGGCTACCGCGTCGACGACCTCGGCACCTTCCCCACGGGATGCCCCGTCGCGCACAAGAGTTCGGCCTAGCGACCATTTGCCCTTCGGAGCCACGCCGACCCGCCGCACGCCCGAACCTGGGCCCGCTGATCGAGCCCCCGCCCACTGATCGAGCTTGTCGAGATCACCCGCCGATCGAGCCCCCGCCCGCTGATCGAGCCTCACTCCGCTGATCGAGCTTGTCGAGATCACCCCGCCCGGCCCAGTGGTCTCGACCTGGGTACTCGCTGCGCTCGCGCCCGCTCGACCAGCGGGGCTGCTATTTCGCAGTCGGCCCCGGCCCGCCGATTGAGCCCCACCCCGCTGATCGAGCTTGTCGAGATCACCCGTCGGGCGCAGTGGTCTCGACCGGGGTGCTCGCTGCGCTCGCGCCCGCTCGACCAGCGGGGCTGCTGTTTCACAGTCGGGCCCGGCCCGCCGATTGAGCCCCACTCCGCTGATCGAGCTTGTCGAGATCACCCGCAGCGCGCGTACACAACTCGGTCGCCAGCGCGACGCCGAGACAATAATCTCCTCGGCGCCCCGCTCACGTCACGATTGTGTACGCACCCCGGCTCCAGCTAAGCCTTGCGGCCCGTGTGCACCGCGGCGATCCCGCCGGTCAGGCTCTCCCAGCCAGCCCCACGTCCCTCAAGAGTTGCGCCCGGCCGCCCCACGGCCCCGGCCCGCCGATCGAGCCCCGCCGCTGATCGAGCTTGTCGAGATCACCCGCCGGGCCCAGTGGTCTCGACCTGGGTGCTCGCTGCGCTCGCGCCCGCTCGACCAGCGAGGCTGCTGATTCACAGTCGGGCCCGGCCCGCCTATTGAGTCCCACCCCGATGATCGAGCTTGTCGAGATCGCCCGCAGCGTGCGTACACAACTCGGTCGTCAGCGCGACGCCAAGACAATAATCTCCTCGGCGCCCCGCTCACGTCACGATTGTGTACGCACCCGGCCGCCCTAGGCCTTGCGGCCAGTGTGCACCGCGGCGATCCCGCCGGTCAGGTTCTGCCAGCGCACGTCGGTGAACCCCGCGTCGCGGATCAGGTCGCCGAGGCCGAACTGGTCGGGCCACGCCCGAATCGACTCTGCCAGATACACATACGCCGCCGGATTGCTCGACACCTTGGTCGCCACCGCGGGCAGCGCCTTCATCAGGTACTCCATGTACACGGTGCGGAAAGGCCCGAAGGTCGGGGTCGAGAACTCGCAGATCGCAAGTCGCCCACCGGGTTTCAGCACACGGCTCAGCTCGGCCAGCGCGAGTGGGACCTCCTGCACATTCCGCAGCCCGAACGAGATCGTCGCGGCGTCGAACGATCCGTCCGCAAACGGCAACGCCAGCGCGTCGGCCGCAACCTTGGGAACGTCACGGTCGGCGCCCGCCTTCAACATGCCCAGCGAGAAATCGGCGGCGATGCACGTCGCTCCCGACTCCCCCAGCTCGACGGTCGAGACAGCGGTCCCCGCCGCGAGATCGAGCACCACGTCCGACGGGCCCAGCGCCAATGCTTTGCGTGTCGCCTTGCGCCACCGACGATCCTGCGCGAAGGAGAGCACGGTATTCGTGATGTCGTAGCGCTTCGCGACGCCGTCGAACATCGCGGCGACCTCGGCAGGCGCCTTGTCGAGACCTGCGCGGTCGGTGATGGCCATGCCGACCACGCTACTACCCGGCCAACAGCTCCGAATCGGTCAGTCCGCTCTGTCCTGCGATCGCCGCGCGGTAGTGCCCAACCAGTTGCTCGCAGATCGCGGGCCAGGTCCGATCGCGCACCGCTGCAAGCCCTGCCCGACCCATCGCCGCGCGATGCGTATCGTCGCGCAGCACGTCGATCACCTCGGGCAACTTCGCCGAGTACGACGCCGGCTCGAGCAGATATCCCGTCCGCCACGCCGACACCAGATCACGCGGCCCACCTGCGTCCGGCCCGACGACCGGCAGCCCGCTTGCCATCGCCTCCTGGATCGCCTGGCAGAACGTCTCGTGCTCGCCCGCATGCGTGAAGACGTCGAGGCTCGCGTACGCACGAGCCAACTCGACACCCCGCAACTCCCCGGTGAACACCGCGTCGGGCAGCAGCCGCGTCAACCTCGCACGCTCCGGTCCGTCGCCGACGATCACCACCCGCACCGAGTCGTCGTGCGCGAGTGACGCCAACCGCTCGACGTGCTTCTCCGGCGCCAACCGCCCGACGAATCCGACGACCAACCGCTCCCGATCACCCATCCACTCACGACGCAGCGCCTCGTCCCGTCGCGTCGGATTGAACAACTGAGTGTCGACGCCGCGCCCCCATCGATACAGGCGCGGAACACCATGTGCGCCAAGCGATTCCAGTGTCGCACTCGAGGGAACCAGCGTGCGGTCGCACATCTCGTGCAGGCGCCTGGTGTACCGCCACGCCGCGCGCGAAGCCATCCCGAGCCGGTATGCGTCGGCGAACCCCGCGATGTCGGTCTGAAACACCGCCACCGTCGGGATGTCGAGGCGTCGAGCAACCATCGCCGCGGCCCCGCCCACCACGAACGGCGACGCGAGATGCACGACGTCGGGCTGAAAATCACGCAACGTCCGATACAACACGGGCGCGGGCACCCCCACCGGCAACGACGACACCCGCGGCACCTTCACCGACGGCAACAGGTGCACCGGCGTGCGCCGACCCACCAGTCGCGGACCACGTTCGACGCCGCGCGCCGAGTCGGGAGCGATCACCACAGCCTCGTGGCCGTGGCGTTCGAGGTGGTCGATGACCCGGAGAACCGAGTTCACGACCCCGTTGACCTGCGGAAGGAAGCTCTCGGCGGCGATTGCGACGCGCATGCCGCAAGAATCAGCGGCCGAGGTTTCCGGCAACCTCGGCCGACGTGTCGGGTCTCGAAACTCCGCGTGAAGTCTCGGCGGTCGACGAGCCGGATTCTGAGCCCGCAGACTGGACCTCGGCTTTGACCTGGGCGTCGCCGGACTGGGCCTCCGCCCGGTCACCGTCGGACTGGGCCTCCGCCCGGTCACCGTCGGACTGGGCCTCCGCCCGGTCACCGTCGGACTGAACGCCTTCGGAGTCAGCGTCGGCGTCGTCCCGCGCCCCGCCGTCCCCCGCGCGGTCGGACCGGTCGTCGGGCTTGGCCTCAGCTCCGTCGTCAGCCTGAGCGTCGGGCTTGGCCACCGCTTCGTCGTCGGCATCGTCCCGCGCGGTGCGCAGGGCGGCGCGGCGTCGGCCCCAGCGTCGGGAGAACTCCGCGACGCCGAGCATCAGCGCCCCCACGACGATCCAGCCCAGCACAGCCACCGACACCGCGGGCACGATCGAGAGCACCGCGGTGCGCCCGGTCGGTTTGGCGAGGTCGGGGTTTGCGGTGCTGTAGTCGACGCGAATCCGCTGGCCCGCGGTCAGCTCCGTCGGGTACAGCAGGCCAAGGCGCGGACTGTGCACCGAGCCGTCGGGCGTCTGGAAGTACGCGTTGGCGTGCAGCCGATCGGCGTACACGACGTCGGCGGTCACCGTGGCTTTGTGCGCCTCGATCTGCGCGTCGTTACGAAAACACGCCACGACCAGCACCAGGCACATCGCCGTCACGACCAGCCCCAGCGTGAGCAACACCTTCTGCACACGCCGCAGGATGGTCGGATTCATGGCTGCCAGGATAACCGTCGGGCCCGACGCCCCCGTCGAGCGCGGCACCCTCGCGCAGAAAACTACGTCCTACGGGCCGTCGACCTGTACCGGTACACCCCGACCACCCCAGGGCCGCACTTTTCCGCGCGCACCCCGGCCAGCCCAAGCCGCACGGCCCAGCCAAACCCCAGCCCGGAAGCCAGGCCCAGCCCTACCCCGACACCCGAGCGGCGATGGCGGCGTGGACGTCGCGCAGTCGGCCGCGGTCGGTGACAACCTCGACGACCTCGATGCCCCCGGCGTCGGCGGGCAGCTCCTCGCCCAGCACACCCGCCAGCTCGCCCAGCGACACCCGACGATGCGCCACCCGCATCCCGGCGCACAGAGCGGCCAGGTCGGTGCGGTGCGGCGTCCCGAAGACCCGCTCGTACGCCCCCGACAACGCCCCGGAGTCGAGCCGCGGGTCGCCCTGCTCCAACAGCCCGAAGATCCCACCGCCATCGTCGTTCGCCACGACGATCCGCAACGACGAGGGGCGCGGCTCCCCCGGCCCAATGATCAGCCCGGTCGAGTCGTGGATGAACGTCAGGTCGCCCATCAACGCGACGGTCGACGCCGCACCCCCGGCCAGCGCAGCGCCGATGGCCGTCGAATTGGTCCCGTCGATCCCCGCGACGCCGCGGTTCGACAGCACGCGCACACCCTCGGACACCCGACCTGCCAGCGCGACGTCGCGAATCGGGTTACTCGCCCCGACCACGAACTGATCACCCGCCGACAACGCGCCGCTCACCACGCGCGCGACGTGCAGCCCGGTCGGCGGCCCCGGCTCGTCGAGCACGGCGTCGACGGCCCCCAGCACACGCTGCTGCAGGGCGGCGCACTCCTTGAGCCATTCCTCGCGCGGCTCGCCGCTGACCTCCGCGCGCGTTCCGGTCGCGTACACGTTGCCCGACACGTCCGGCCAGCGCGGCCCCGTGGTCAGCGCATAGACGCGCACCTCCGGGTCGGCCAGCAGCCTCGACACCCCGCGATGCAGCGTCGGACGTCCACAGATGATCGCCTGCTGCGGCTTGATCGACCCGAGCGCCAGCGGGTGCAGCGGCGTCGCGGCGTGCGGCGCCGTCGGCTCGGCGACGGTCGGCACGCCCGCCAACTCCGGATGCACACCCGACCCGTGACCCGAGATCACCACGGTGTCGAGCGAGAGATCGATCGGCAGCGGGACGTCGAGCTTGGCCACCGGCGCCTGTGTCCACGGCATCCCGCCGGGTCGTCCGGAGAACGCGCCGAGATCCTCGGACGTACTCGCGACGTCGGGTACCAGCGGCTCGCGCAGCGGAATGTCGAACTGCACCGGCCCGGCGTTTCCCGTCCGCGCACCGCGCGCAGACGCCAGCACACGCCCGACGGCCGAGCGCCACTGACTGTTCGCGTCGAGCCCCTCCTCCGCGAGCCCGATGCTGATCGCCGCCCGCACCTGCGTCCCGAAGATCCCGAACTGTTCGACGGTCTGATTGGCACCAGATCCCAGCAGCTCATACGGCCGATTCGCGCTCACAACCACCAGCGGCATGCGCGCGTAATTCGCCTCGAACACCGCGGGCCCCATGTTGGCGACGGCCGTGCCGCTCGTCATCACGATCGGCACCGGCTGCCTCGACGACACCGCCAACCCCAACGCCAGAAACCCCGCCGACCGCTCGTCGATCCGCACATGCAGCCGCAGCCGACCCTCCCGATCGGCCAGGTACAGCGCGTAGGCGAGCGGCGCGTTGCGCGACCCCGGACACAGCACGGCCTCCCGCACACCCCCGCGGATCATCTCGTCGACGATCACCCGCGCCTGCAACGTCGACGGATTCGGCCCGCCCGCCTCTGCCGCAAAAGTCGCTGACCCTGTCGAGGAATTCATGAGCTCCAGCCTATGTCCGCACCTAAAGTGATCACCGATACGTGCCGCCGGCTCGACAGAAGGTGGGCAAATGGGCTTCTACACCGATCACGTTCTGCCGCGCGTCATCAACGTGACGTGCGGCTCGTCGATGCTCGACCCTCTTCGACGCCGCGCCTGCGCACCACTCTCCGGCCGCGTCGTCGAGATCGGATTCGGCTCTGGCCGCAACGTCGGGCTCTACCCAGAAGCCGTCACGTCCGTCGACGCGATCGAACCCGCCGACGTCGCGTGGAACATGGCCGTCGAGCGCGTCACCGCCTCGCCCATCCCGATCCGCCGCGCCGGACTCGACGGCCAGCGCCTGCCCTTCGACGACAACACGTTCGACGCCGCGCTCACCACCTTCACTCTCTGCACGATCCCCGACGTCGACGCAGCACTCGCCGAGATCGCCCGCGTCGTGCGCCCCGGCGGCACCGTCGCCTTCCTCGAACACGGCACCGCCCCCGACGACGCCGTCCGACGCTGGCAGCGACGCCTCGAACCGATCCAGAAGCGCACCGCGGGCGGCTGTCACCTCACCCGTGACATTCCGAAACTGTTGACCGACAACGGTTTCGACCTCACCGAACTCGACCAGTTCTACCAACGCGGCGCACCCCGCCCTTTCGCCGCACTCAGCCTGGGCGCCGCAACCACCCCCTGAGCAACCCCCTCGCGACGCTCGTCACATCCCGATCGCTCCACCCGACCGCCCGATCACCCCCTCGCTACGCTCGGCTGTCTGCTCGCCCCCTCGCTACGCTCGGCTGTCTGCTCGCCCCCTCGCTACGCTCGGCTGTCTACTCTCCCCCTCGCTACGCTCGACCGGTGACCCGCTGGTTCCTGCTCGCCGCCCTCACGGTCGGCGTCAGTGTCCTGCTGGACCTCATCGACGTCGACGCCGCACCGCTGTTCGCAGGACTGCTCGTCGCCGCACTCCTCGCGATCGTCGGATACGCCCCGCGCCCACGCACGCCCGCCGACACAAGCACCCAAGCCGCTCCCGCACCACACCCCGACAGCGCAACAGGACCCGCCGACAAGGCCACACAGCCCGCCGCCACCGATCCGCCGACGGTCCCCCGCGCGGCGATGCTGGCGGCGCAGGGCACGGTCGGCGTCTACATCGGCACCATGGCCGATCCGACGACCATCTCCGGCCTCGGCTCCGCCTGGCTGCCGGTCCTCGTCGTCGGGCTCGGCACGCTGGCGCTGTCGGTCGCGGGCGGCGCGCTCCTCGGCCTGCACCGTGAGGTCGACGCCCTGACCGGCTCGCTCGCTCTGGTAGCGGGCGGGGCGTCGGGCCTCGTCGCGTTGACCCGCGATCTCGGTGGTGACGAGCGCGTCGTCGCGGTCGTCCAGTACGTCCGGGTCGCGCTCGTGACCAGCACCATTCCACTCGTCGCATCGCTGGTGTTCCACGCGTCGTCGTCGAATGTCGTTGTGGCTCGGCCAACATGGACAGAGCAGGCCGCGGGCGTCGCACTCCTCGCAATCTGTACAGGTGTCGGCATCCCGCTCGGCAAACTCATCCACCTCCCCGCAGCCGGCCTCCTCGGACCGATGGCGCTCGCAACCGCAGCAGAACTCACCGGGATCGCAGGCGACGCCGCCGTCCCGTCGGTCCTGCTCGCCATCGCGTATGCGGTGATCGGCTGGCAGGCAGGTCTCGGATTCACCCTTCCCCGACTTCGCGCCATCGGCCGCATCCTGCCCGCCGCGGTTGTGCTGATCCTCGCGATCGGCGTCGGCTGCGCGCTGCTCGGTGTGCTGCTCTCCTGGTGGACGGGCGAGTCGATGTTCGACTGCTACCTCGCCACCACCCCGGGCGGCATCTACGCGGTGCTCGCGGCAGCAACGGCCGCGGGCTCCAACGTCGCATTCGTCGTCGCGGCCCAAATCCTGCGCGTACTGCTCATGCTGTTCGTCGCGCCCTTCGCGGCACGCGCGGCCGCCCGCAGGCTCACCTCCTGAAACCCGTGACTGACCTGCGACGCTCCACCACCAGCGCGATGCAGCCCATCGTTACTGTGACTTCAGTCGCATATACATTGAACTCATGACCGGTGAAAGCCAGCCCGAAAACACCCCGTCGTCAGCTCCGACGAGCTCGTCCGAGGCACCTGAGATCCGCGAGTTCGACGTCGTCGTCTTCGGCGCCACCGGATTCGTCGGCGAACTCACCGCCCGCTACCTCGCCGAGCACGCCCCCGCCGGAACGCGCGTCGCGCTCGCGGGACGGTCCGAGACCAAGCTCGCCGACACCCGACGCCGACTCCCCGACGCCGCGCACAACTGGCCGCTCATCGTCGCGGACTCGTCGTCACCCGCGTCGCTCGACGCCATGGTCGCCCGCACGCGCGTCGTCTGCACCACCGTTGGTCCATACCTTCGCTACGGCGAGGCCCTCGTCGTCGCCGCTGCCACCGCGGGTACCGACTACGTCGACCTCACCGGCGAGGTCCCCTTCGTGCACTACTCCATCCAAAAAGCCCACGAGGTCGCGGAGGCCACCGGCGCCCGCATCGTGCACTCGTGCGGATTCGATTCCGTCCCATCGGATCTCGCGGCGTACGAGCTCTATCGCGGCGTGACCGACGCCGACGCCGGCGAGATGACCGACACCACGATGGTCGTCGCCGCGATGCGCGGCGGCGTCTCCGGCGGCACCATCGACTCGATGCGCGTCATCGCCGAACAGGCAAAAGACTCCAGCATCCGACGCCTACTGCTCAACCCGCAGGCACTCTCCGGCACACCCGCCCAGACCCCGCGCGCGGCGCTGTCGTCGGAGCCGAGCGACATCGGAATCATCAACGCGCACAAGGTCGACGAGTCGCTGCGCGGCACCCTCGCACCCTTCTTCATGGCCTCGCACAACACACGTATCGTCCGACGCTCCAACGCACTCCTCGACGGCGCGTACGGCAAGGACTTCCACTACGCCGAGACCATGTCTGTCGGCGGCGTCCCGGGAGTGTCGACGGTCATCGCGGGCGCGGTCGGTGTCGGGTCGGGCGCGTTCCTGGGCGCGATGTCGTTCGCGCCGACACGCGCACTCCTCGACCGTGTGCTCCCCAAACCGGGTTCCGGCCCGAGTGAGAAGACCCGGGAGAACGGCTATTTCGTGATCCGCACGTACACGCGCACGACGACTGCTCGACGCTTCCGCTCCACCTTCTCGATGAAGGGCGACCCCGGGTACAAGGCCACTGCCGTCATGCTCGGCGAGAGCGCACTGACACTGGCACTGAACCGCCACCAACTACCATCGCGCGCAGGCGTTCTCACGCCCGCAGTCGCGATGGGCGACGCACTGATCGACCGACTCCGCACCGCGGGCGCCACCATCGAGGTCACCGAACTGCACTGAAACCCAGAACCGCACCGGGTCACCGAACCACGCCTGCAGCCAGCCGCCCGCGGCCAGGACGATCCCTAGTTCGGTCGCCGCTTGTGGCGCAGCATCATTCGATCCGCCTCGTTGATCAGCACCCGCAGCGCCCCGGCGTCATCCGGCCCACATTGTGCCCACCCGATCGCGACGCCGAAGTGCGGAACTCGTGCACGTAAATGCTCCACCCGCGATCGGAACTGCGACACCTCATCCGGTCCGCCACGCGCGATCAACGCGAACTCGTCGCCGCCAACCCGTGCCGCCAGTCCGCCTTCGTCGAGCACCCACCTCAACGACTGGCCGATACCGGCGAGGTGACTGTCACCGACGAAATGTCCGTGACAGTCGTTGATGCCCTTCAGGTTGTTGACGTCGATGAAGGCGACGATCACATCGTTTCCCGACGCGAGCGCCGCGTCGACAAATGCCTGTCCGCGTTCGGTCAATCCTCGACGATTCAGCAGACCCGTGAGCTCGTCGGCCACCGCCATGTGCGCGATGGTCTCGGTGGCTGCCTCCAGGCGGCGCTCGGTGCGTCGCCAGGTCAGCGCGATCACGAGCGCTAGTACGTCCGCCTTGAGCAACTGCACGGCGACGACGCCGAGCGGGGCGGCCTGCGGATAGCACCACGCGAGCACAAGCGCCGCGACGTTCAGCCCGACGATCAGCGCAAGCGCGATGCGCGGATACGGGACGAGCGCCCCGATGCCGACGATGACCAGTAGTGTCCCGATCGACGGATAGGCGACGTGCGTGAACAGTACGTAGGCGACAGGATTCGCGGCAACGACCAGCGCCGCAACGGTCACCAGCGCAGGCGCAGAACGAGACGTGATCAGCCGCGGTCGTCGCCAGAGCGTCCACGCGATAACCGCGAGCACGACGGCCGTGACCGCCGCAACTGATGACGCAGGACGCGCCCCCGGCGTCGGATCGAGCGTGACCTGGACAGCCGTAACCACGACGAACAATGCCGCGCCGAGGGCCACCGTGATCGCGAGCCGGTCGTCGACCACCGAATGTTTGTCCATATGGCTGTCGCTCCCCTTGGTACACACGAACCGTGGGATATGGACAATCCCCGGACGCGGACGCCCCTCCCGCCCCTCGGAATGCTACGGCTGACCAGGCTTCAACTCAATGAACAGCGAATCCAATTCGGCACAGAGACGATCGCCGTCGTGGAGCGTGCCCTTCACGAAGGCCTTGCGTCCCTCGCGCTTGTCGACCCAGGTGCGGCACGTCAGCGGCGTCGACAACGGTGTCAGCGAACGGTATTGGACCGTCAGGTACGCGGTGCGGGTGACGCCGTTGATCGCGAGCGCCGACGCCATACCGCCGAGGTCGTCGAATGCAACCCCTACCTGGCCGCCGTGCGCCGCGTTGTTGCCACCGAGGTGAAACGGCCGAAAGGTGACCTCGGCGACCACTCCGTCGGCACTGGCCGACGAGATCACGTAAGGCGGGAGGGTGATGTTGCCGCGCGCAGGCAGGTCGACGCGGGTCCCCGCGGGGGTGTGCCACTCGTCGACCTGCACTTTTGTCAGTCGTTCGTTGAGGGCGGTTATTTGCTCGAGCAGCTCCTCGGTCTCCGCACCCTCGGGGCTCGCGTAGCGAGCGAGGTCCATGAGCCGTCGAATCTGCTCGTTGAGTTCGCCGTATCGAGGCCCGCCCCTGTCGGTGGTGACCTCGATCCTTGCGCGGAAGCCGCCCTCGTGGGGTGTCTCGTCGTCGGAGCGGATGTCCCAACCGTCGCGCGTGTCAGATGCCATCTGGCCACCGTATATGGCAGGTCGGGATATGAGCCGGTCAGCCCTCGTGCTTGTCGGATTCCGAACCGCTGGCGACACGTCGCGGACGAGGTGCTTCACTCCGGTCACGCTGCCTGATCACAGCGCCGATCACCAGGGCGACGACGACCACCGAGATCGTCACCCAGGCGACGATCACGATCGCGATCACCTCGAATGACATGCTTCAAGGGTGCCAGACGGGGCTTCGCGAACGCCACTCATTGGGCAACTAAGGTCAGTACCCATGACCTCCGGTGATACCCAGCGCGCAGCAGACCACCCGTTCGACCCCACCCAATGGTCCGCCGTGGCGGGGTTCGACGACCTCACCGACATCACCTACCACCGCCACGTCGGCACAACCCGCGCCGACGGGATCGTGCGCATCGCCTTCAACCGGCCCGAGGTCCGCAACGCCTTCCGGCCACACACCGTCGACGAGCTCTATCGCAGCCTCGACCATGCCCGACGCAGCCCCGACGTCGGAACCATCCTGCTCACCGGCAACGGCCCGAGCCCCAAGGACGGCGGCTGGGCCTTCTGCTCCGGCGGCGATCAGCGCATCCGTGGACGGTCGGGCTACCAGTACGCGACGAGCCACGATTCCGATGTCACCCGAGCCGACGCGACCGGAGTCGACGAAGCACGCGTCAAGGCCGAGGGCGGCCGACTGCACATCCTCGAGGTGCAACGACTCATTCGCACCATGCCCAAGGTCGTGATCGCGGTGGTCAACGGTTGGGCCGCGGGCGGCGGACACTCGCTGCACGTCGTCTGCGACCTGACACTCGCCTCGCGCGAGCACGCCCGCTTCAAGCAGACCGACGCCGACGTCGGCTCGTTCGACGCCGGATACGGCAGCGCCTACCTGGCCAAGCAGGTGGGCCAGAAATTCGCGCGCGAGATCTTCTTCCTCGGCGAGGCGTACGACGCCGAGACCATGCATCGCATGGGCGCCGTCAACCGCGTCGTCGACCACGCCGACCTCGAGCGCACGGCCATCGAGTGGGCGCGGGCGATCAATGGCAAATCGCCGACGGCCCAGCGCATGTTGAAGTTCGCCTTCAACCTCACCGACGACGGCCTGATGGGTCAGCAGGTCTTCGCCGGCGAGGCCACCCGCCTGGCGTACATGACCGACGAAGCCGTCGAGGGCCGAGATGCGTTCCTGGAGAAGCGTTCTCCCGAGTGGGACGCCTTCCCGTACTACTACTGAGCGTGCACCGGAGCTACAGCTGCTCCGCCCCGAACGGTCTGGGCGCACCGAAGTAGATGCCCTGCGCGAAATGGAAACCCAGCTCCTCGACGCCGGTGAAGTCGGCAAGCTGCTCGACGCCCTCGGCCACGGTGGCGACGTTCATCGTCTCGGCCATTTCGCAGATTGCGTGCACCACCGCACGGTCGGCCGGATTGTTTGCGATAGCCGAGATGAGCGCCCGATCCACCTTGACGACGTCGACCGGCAGATCCCGCACGTACCGCAGAGCCGAGAATCCCGAGCCGAGGTCGTCGATCGAGATGGTGCAGCCGCTCTCGTGTAGTCGCTCGACGGCACGCTGCGCCTCCGTGTCGAAGTCGATGACCTCGTTTTCCTGGACCTCGATCCAAATCTGACCCGGGCCGAGGCCGTACTTGTCGATCTCGGTGACCACGTGATCGACGATCGTCTCGTCGACGAGCTGCTGCCGCGAGAGGTTGATGCTGACGAACGCGTCTGGGCCACACAGCGGTGTGATCGACTCGTGAAGCGCACGGACCGCCTGCGTCACCCCGTTGCGGCCGATGGGCACGATCGTCGAGGTCTGTTCAGCGACAGCGAGAAAGTCGCCGGGCAGCAGCACACCATCGGCCGTCACCCATCGCAACAGCGACTCGAATCCGACGATCGCGCCGTCGGCCATCCGCACGATCGGTTGGTAGAACTGTCGGAATTCTGTCTCCGACGAGCTGGTCAGTCTTACGGCGAGGTCGATGTCGCCTTCGAGTCGCTCATACGTAGCGGGCCCTGCGATTGCCATTCGACGCTGCGATTCCAATGCCAGGCAGAGAGCGGCATCGGCCGACGCACGAGGCTGTCGGCGTCTGCACCCGACACCGATCCACTCGAGATGCCATAGGCGAAGTCGACGAAGACGCGCGCTCCCTCGACGTCGACGGACGTTGCCGCGAGACCCCTCCGCAGGGTGGCGAACAGGGCGTCGAAGCCAGAGCCGCGCGGTAGTCGCAGGAGCCATTCAAATCGGTTCCGGAAGTCCAGACCCACGTCCGGCCCCATCGCGTCGACGAGTTGAGAGACCACGGTGCGCGCCGCCGCCTCGGTCCGCTCGCGGCCGTAGACCGCACATGCTCGGCGCTGCGGATCGGCGAGGACGGCAACGACTACTTCGGGAACAACATCGCCCCCGTAGTCGAACTCCGCCCTCTCCACGCGTGCAGTTTACGATCAACGCGGCGGATAGGTGTGAGTTGGATCCAAGTACCGTAATTATACTAACTTAATTGCCGATTACAGTAAGCAAACTATGCGTCTGAGCAGCAGTTTCGCAGCAATGTAGGGCGACTTTCAGCCCTTCTTCAAGCGTGTGGAGTGCCAGGGCTCGTCCGCTGTTCGGGCCACCGAGGCGGCGTCGACTAGGGTCGAAGGCGTCGAATTCAAAGCCGGAGGACATACCACGTGACGTCGATCGACCCGACGGAGTCCGACGTCTCCGAGCCCCGCACCGGTTCCGAGACTTCTCGCCGTCGACGACGTCGCGTCCGCGCGCTGCTGTCGCTCCTTGTCGCGATCGTGGGCCTCCTCGCCACGTATGCGGGTGTGGGCTATCAGCTCTTCTACCGCGACCACTCCGACGCTCCGCGCAAGGTCGATGCGATCGTCGTCCTCGGCGGTGAACACGACGGCCGGGAGGAGTACGGCCTACAGCTCGCACGCGAGGGGTACGCGAAAACCGTGCTGATCTCGAATCCGTACAGCAGCGACCCACTGCTGAAGAAGTACGTCGGCGACAAGCCCGACAGCCAAGCACTCATGCAGCGCGTCTGCACATCGGGGACCGCCGAGATCGAGGTCATCTGCTTCAACCCCGATCCGTCGACGACGCGCGGCGAGGCCATGTTCACCCAGCGCGTGGCCAAGGAGCGGCATTGGCACTCCGTGATCGTCGTCAGCTGGCGCTTCCATCTGGTCCGCGCGCGTTACATCTTCGGCCAATGCTTCGACGGCGACGTTGTGATGCGTTCGGTACCGCGCGACTACCCTGGGTCACCGCTCTACTGGGGGTGGCAGTTCGCCTACCAGTACGGTGGGATCGCCAAGGCCGCGGTCTTGGGATGCCAAGACTGAGTCTCGGCCGTCGCGGATCCGTCTGCGCGTAGCCGGCCGTCGCAACCCTCAGGCCACCACATCCGAGTCAGCCGAGGCATCACTCGTCATGCCGAGCGCGGACAACGTCTCGGCAATCACGACCTCCCGCATCACACGGTGAAACGCTGTGTGATCGCCGGTATCCACATTCCGCACAAACGACGCTGCCTCGCGTCCGGTGCGGCGGGCGATTCCCTGCTCCCCTGCCTGCTTCTGGAAGACCTCGGTATCTCCCGGCGAGAGCACCACACGGGTCGCGACGCCGCGGTTGTGCAGCGAGAGAAGCATCATCGCCGGGTCTTCGATCAGTGGCACCCGGGTGACCTGCGCGAACAACCAATTGGGCAGGAAACGGGAGAGTAATGCAGACACGTGAATCGCCAGCATGTGCACCTTACCCACGACCTTGCGCGCTCGATCCGAGCGTGCCTCCGCGCTCAGCAATGCGCGTTCCACAATCCCGTGGGATCTCAACTTCCATCTCAATGGACAGATGAGGATCACGCTCGAGTCGACCTCTGATCGCATGGCCGCATTCGCAGACATCCACGCGCCCAGGCAGATCCCGGCATGCAGCACGTGCGCACCGTCGTCGAAGGAGATTTTTTCCAACACCTGCATACCGTCGTCGAGATAGTCCGACGAAAAGATCTCGATCAGCTCATCTTTTCTCGTCACCGGCCCTGCTTCGGCGACCCCGACGCGGTCGTATCGAATTGCCCTGCCGCCGCGTGCCGCGACCGCGTCCCCGGCTTCTCTCCAGAGTCGCGCCGGACCGAACCGCGACTGCCTTCCGAGTGAGTGCGCGACGAAAACGGCAGCCGGGTTCGACCCGACAGGACGTGTATCCCATATGACGTCGCCCCGGGGTAGCACTATCACCGTCGTCTCGACGGGGGTGCCCGATGCCGTTCGGCCGAAGATGGCAGACATGTTCGGCGTGAATGTCACCGCACGGCGAGCGACCGGCAACTTCGAATCGAGCCACGCGCAGATCGCGTCGACGGCGTCGAAGGGCAAGTCCATCCGGTTTGCGTCCGTCGGCTCACGGAAGGCAGGTTGTCCGGGCACATCGATGACGTCGCATCCCGCCGACGCGGCTTCGTCGACGAACGTCGACGACCGATCGTCGGGTTCAACGACCAGCAGCACGTTGTCGGCATGCGAGCGCAGGCGGGTTGGGTCAATCTTCCGCTGCGAGAGTTCCTGCGCCGCAACAGGGTTGAGAGACAATCCGAGCAAATGGATGTCCGGGTGCGTATCTTCGGGACCCTGGCTGATCACGTTGTACATCACCTGTTTGGCACGCACGAACGCACGTCCCCGCACCACGGGATCCCACAGCACCAGAGCAGAGGCGGAATCCAGGACCCGCTCCCCACTGCAGGCCAGGAGAGCTCCGACCCGGTGCCCGATGACGGCCACATCGTCGACACCGCATGCCTTCACGTAGTCGAAGGCAGCCGCCAACGTCCGGTCCCAGTTCGAGACCGCATCAGGCTCGTTCTGTTCGCCATACGACTCACCGGTATTCAGGTAGTCGAATCGCAACACGAGGAAGCCGTGCTCAGCGAGGCCGTCTGCCAGAAGTTTCGTGCCGCGGATGGTCTCCTCCTGCTCGAGACCGACGCTGGGTGCAATGACCACTCCGGCGCGCGCCTTGCCGTCAGGCGGAATGTGAACAGCACCGAACGCCGGCCGCTGATCGACATCGAAGTAGGTCAACTGCGATGATGAGGCATTCATTACCGATCCAATCTATAGCGAATCGTTCGTAACTCTGGATTGCCAGTCCCGCACACTCCTGGTTCGCAGAAACCTTTGCGGGGCAGCGTCTCTCGCACCTCGCCACTCTCGATTCTGCTCGCCGACCCCGGCGAGGGCCGCTGCACGATCTTCGGTTGGGGCATCCCCGTCTGATGCGCTGCCACTCTCCTCGGCCGCGCCCTCGACCTCGTTCTCCGATTCGTCCGCGTCATAGACCTCGGGCTCAGACTCGGGTTCGTCCGCGTCATAGACCTCATGGACGTCGTCCTCGACCTCGGACTCGGGTTCACGACCGTCGTCGACGGGGCCGTCGACAGCGCCCGGAAGTTCACTCTTCACAGGCTCGACGTCTGCGGCGGGTCCTGTATCGGCCTCTACGGCAGCGGCACTCGCCGAAACAGACAGCTCGTCCGACACCGACGTGACTGCACCCCGATCGACGACGAGCACACTTGCGACATTCTCGACCCCGGCATCGCGAACGATATCGACGGCGTCCCTGTGGTCAGACCCCAGCGGAGTGCCCGCGGCGGCCAGCACCAGCACCGCATCAGCCAATTCACCCAACACCGCAGCAACACTCGACCGCAACGCGGAGGGCGCGGCGATGACCACGGCTCCGTCTTCCACGCGCTGTGATACAAAGTCGCGCATCGCAGACGTGGCAGCGATCTCACCCGCACCCCGTTCGGACACCGCGAGCGTGAGCGAGTCCAGTCCGGTGTCGACCACCAATGTGTCTGCGGCACTTCCCTGTTGCATTCCGACCGCGAAGTCGGGACGCCCGTCCGTCGCCGATCCGCCGACCAGATCGATGACCGTGGCCCCGCGCCCCGTCTCCGCCACCGCCGCGCCGTAGGCGAGTGCGAATCGAGTGACAATCAGCGATGCAGCCTGGTCGTCTCGAGCCGACGACGAGGTCACGACGATCACCCGCGGCCGCGTCTCGCCGCTGGCCTCCACCTGGGCGCGCAGTCGGCGATAGCCGTCGAACCAGGTTGTCTGATGAATCGAATCGAGCGAGTCCATGGGGTAGACGTCGAAAGTCCCGTAGGCGCGCGTACCGGCGGCTTCCGCCAACTCCTCTCGACTCTTGTTGCGTCCGGTCCAATATCCCCACGATGCCGCAGCGATCACGCCCACCACGAGCCCTGCGAGCAGTCCGTACAGAATGCAGTTCACGGTGTTCGGGAACGACGAAACGGCCGACTCGTCGGCTTTACTCACCTGAGTCACCATCGAGCGCGGCTGGCTCTGTCCTGCGGGGGTTTCCAGCTGCCGAACGTAGCCGATGAACTCGCTGGAGACGGTGTTCGCGATCTGCACCGCAACCCGCGGATTCGAGTTCTTCACAGACACATTCACCAACACCGTCCGGGGAATGGTCGTGGCAGACACCGAATTCATCAGCTCCGCAGGTGTGGTCTGCAGCCCCAGTCTGTCGATGACGCGATCGGCGACCTTCTCACTCGTGATCAGCTGGGCGTACGAGATCGCACGCTGCTGCGAGAACTGATCATTCTGATAAGCCTCCGTCGAGCTCGTTCCGCCGGAGGCGGAAATGAAGAGCTGGGACGTCGCCGTGTACTCCTTGGGAACCACTTTCCCGATAATGGCTCCGCAGCACACTCCGATTACCGCTGCCAACACGACCACCCACCAGAGCTGACGAAGTCGGGTCCGGCGGAAGAGTTTCCTGAAATCCATTTTCACTCTCTAACTAACGCCACTCGAGGAAGGCGTGTCTCTCGGTACCACCTCGGCGGCAGTTGTTTCTCCGGATACGTCCTGGCTGCTGTTCCCGGTTGATCTGTTCCCGGTTGAACTGTTTTCTGACTGCGCGGCTATCGCGGGGATTTGGTAGATCAGTCCCACGCAACGCCCACCAATTGAATCCACTTCCTCACGCAAAGAAGTGAGCTCTTCCACGGTCGTTCTGCCCTGCCCACAGACGACGACGCAGATCGGACCGATTCGCGCGATCCGCACGGCGTCGCTGCGCCTGTAGGCGTCGGGCACGTCGAGGATGACCCAGTCGAATCGAGCACGTAGGTCATCGATCAGGCCGGACACACGTGGATCGTCGACCACACCGCCGGTGACATCAGCGAACTGCCGCCCTGTCGGCACGATGTGGACGCCATTCCAGGAGGCGAACTCGGGCACAGAGCTTGCATCGCGCTCGAGCACGTCCTCGATGGTGGGCGATCCGGCAAGATCAAACTCGGTCTGTAATCGCGCTTCTCGCGCGAATTCCAGTACCACCACCGACTTTCCGGCCTGAGCTGTCACCATCGCAAGCGCGAGCGAGTACGGCGTCGCGTCGTCGGCACGACCGAGGATCTCCACCACTCCCCCCTGAGGCGCGAAATCGTTCACCACGCCGCGCAGGATTCGCGCGTTCTCGAACAACACGTCGGCATGAGCATCTTGGACCGGATCGACGCTCGTCGGCGCCTGCGATTCCACCAGCACTCTCGACGCCGACGCTGCTGCCGCATCCTGCGCCGTACGCACCCTCGTGTCGACCAACGCGCGGATGACCGCGCCCGCCAATCCCAGGAACAAACCGAGAACCGCCGTCGCACCCAAGACCATCCACGCCGCAGTACCCGCTGGGGTCCCGCTGACCGTCGGCGACTGCACCACGTTCAGTTCGGCACGCGGATTCAGCGCTCCCGGAACACTTTCCAGGTCGTTGACCCGCTGCTGCAACACCGGTACGTAACCCTGGGCCGCAACCAATGCGGTCTGCGGCGACGACGTGTCCACCGTCAGAACCAGAAGCACAGACTCTGTCTCAGGCTTGAGGGCGGTGCTGGCGGCCAGCACGCCCGGATCGATGTCGAGACGAGTCTTCGCGACGACTTCGCGAGCAAGGTCGAGACTTTGTCCCAGAGGCACGTACGACAGCATGCGGGCACGTGCATACGCGTCCCCCTGATACTGCGTACCGGCGTCGTCGCGAGGTGTCGATACGAAGAACACCGCTGTTGCCTCGTACTTGACGGGCTTCAGTAGCAGATAGCCCGCACCGAGACCGACGACCACCAGCGTGATGACGACGACGACTCTCCACCACTGACGGATGGCGCGTGCATACTCGCGCAGGGTGTCGTTCATTTTTCCTGCCCTGCAATCGGTTCCTGCCCTGCAATCGCATTCGCCAGCGCGGGGGCAAGCCTTTTGCCGAGCAGTTGGTGCCCGTTCGCGTTGGGGTCGATCCTGTCGTCGGCGAGCAGCGATGATCTCTTGATCCCCGACAGCCAGCCGAGCCGAGCGGGATCAATGAGGGCTACGTCGTTGAGGTCCGGCGTCGAGGCGAGAATCGACCGGATCAGATCTCCGTATGTTCCGTCGCCGTGTGGCACCTGGACCGCCATGCGCGTGACGAAGAACGGCGCTATCACCACGAACTTCGCTTTCGGCCAGACCTGCTTGGCCTGCTCCAACGTGTAGGTGAACACGTTGCTGAAGTAGGTCTGCCCGAAGCGCACGTCGTTCCTTCCACCGTCGAACACGATGACGTCGGCACGGAACTTGCTCTGCGCCTCCGGAATTCGTTCGATAATCGATGTCGAGTCGGGCTCAGTCCCCCCGACAACGGACGGCAGTCGTTGGCCGTCGCCACCTGAGATGAACCCAGTCGCTGGTTGCGCGCTCAGATTGCAGTCCATCTTCAGCGCCGCAGCAGCCAGGCAGGCGTAGCCGGAGTCGGTTTCGAATCCGGGGCCGATGGTGTAGTCGTCACCAAAGAAGAGCACTGACTGCCTCACGCTGGGAGCGGATGTCGTTTGCCCGACCAACTCAGCTCGCGCGGAGACGGGCTGCGCCGGACGCACGAGCACCGCGATCACCAACGCACCGACGACAACCGCGATCGACGCGATGGCCATCGCGTAGCTGCGCTGCCACCCGGTCATTTCTTGCCCTCGATCGGCGCGGTCACGAGTGGTGCAAGATGCGCGGCCAGTGTGCGTTGCCCCGCGT
The DNA here is from genome assembly GCF_001665475.1 of Gordonia sp. 852002-51296_SCH5728562-b. Taxonomy (NCBI): domain Bacteria; kingdom Bacillati; phylum Actinomycetota; class Actinomycetes; order Mycobacteriales; family Gordoniaceae; genus Gordonia; species Gordonia sp. 852002-51296_SCH5728562-b. The sequence goes on from NZ_LZMI01000109.1 coordinate 68,014, forward strand.
CGGTGAGGTTGAACTCGTCTGGCTGCACCGCGCCGTCTCCGGCAAGCCAGCGCTGATAGACGAGCTCATCGAAAGGCACGCTTACCGAGTCTGCCGCCGCCTGAACCGCTTTGGATATGCGTACCGCGACTTCAGTCGGTCGCGGGGTGTGCCACATGGGCCCTAGTACCACAAGCTTGGCGTCGGGTGCGCGTTGCCCGATTCGCACGAACAGGTCACGGGCCGCCTGGCTGATGATGCTGGAGGACTTCCCGAGATCGGATATGCCTCCGAATACGACGATGAGGTTCGGGCGCGCGGCGAGCGCTTGCTCGAGCTGGGCCGAGAATGGTCCGCTCTCACCCTCGCCTCCGACGTAACCAGAATACGGCCGGCTCACATTGGCAATCACGTACTGATTGCCTTCGGCGAACACCGACGGCCAGTTGGTCGTACCGTTGACGCCAGAACTCCACCCATCGCCGATGACTGCGATCCGCGCAGGCGACGACTGCGCAGTCGCGGCGACACCTGCCGGACGTTCCCGAGCCACCGCAAAGGCTCCCGTCGCACCGACGACAAGGGCGAGGAACAGCATGCCGAACTGAGCGATGGAACGGCCAAAGAATCCGTGTGCCAACGGCTTCGACAATGTCCTGCGGTTGATCATCGTGGTTTTCCCCCGAGCAACGGGCGTCGTGACAGTGTCGGATTGCTCCGGCACATGCTGCCAATCGACGGCCGTCCGCTCCCTCAGCAATTTCGGTATCCAGATCACGTCCGGAATCAATTGCGCCACCAATACCGCAATAGTCGCGGCGATGACGACCCCCACACCACCATAACGTGATCCCAGCCAAATACCCAGCACAATCGAAATGATTGCCATCCCGGTTATACAGAATGACTGAAATCGCGCTTCCCGGGGCGTCGTCAGCATGACTCCGGCAGGCAAATGCAGACATTGCACGACGAGCAGAGCGGCGAAAGCCACTGCGATGGCGTGTGTGGCCACCAATTTGTCCCCGGAGAGCACACCGGTGGCCCACGGGCCCAGGATTGCCATTCCCAGACCGGCCATGGCCGCAACTATCGCGAAGATCCCCGCAGCTGCCAGCAGCAACTTCATCGTCGCCTTCGGATCGGCGCGCCGTTTCACGAATACCGGCCAGAGAGCGACGCCTGCCGTCGAGAAAACCATCCAGCATATTGCGTACACCTGAGCCATGAGTGCGTACTTCGACAATTCCTCCGGGGAGGACACATGCGAGAGGATGATTCTGTGGGATTGCAATCCGAGCGGCAGACCGACGCTGGCGACGAAGATCCACAGCGACCCTGCGAGAAGCTTTGTACGTCGATGATCCTCGTCAGGTGGCTCCAGAATCGTTCGCACGCTCAGCCCGGAGGCCCGGAATGCGACCACCGACGCAATGAGGCTGCCGGCGAGAACACCTGCGGCGCCCGAGACTGCGTACCAGATCGGCGGAACGCCAAGCAGGTACAGGATGCACGTGGACGCGAGCGTGAACAACGAGTTCACCATCGTGAGCAGCACCGCAATGTGATTGCGATCGATCCCCACAAGAATCCGTATGCCGATACCTGCCGGGATACCCAAGGCGAAAAGTATTGTCGCCGCAGTGATCGCGTACCGATCGGCGCTACCGGAGCTGCTGCCCAGCAACATCGCCCACGAATTGGTTGCCATGAGCACGAGCGCGAGACCGACTATGCCTGCCGCAACCATGCCGAGCACGCGCACGGCGCGACGAATAGTGTTGACAGCCAGTCGGTCTCGCGACAGGTAGCTGGAACGTGAGCACGCCGTCGTGACCACCGCGCCGATTCCGAGGTCGGCGAACGGCAACAGCAGGCTGAAGGTGGTGACGAGCGAGACCAGACCGAATACAGCTTCTCCGGTCTGGCGCACGATCAGCGCCGTGTTCGCCAGCCCGATCAGCGCGACCGCAGGAGTACCCACGATCCGGAAGAGGGTGCCGAGCAGAACAGACTTCTGTTCTGCTTTACCCAATCCCGTGCTGTCGAGAGGCAGCTTCCACTTACTCACAGCACAACCTATTCGCTATCTGCGCCGTGCTTGGAGAGTGCGAAGACGACCGTTGCGAGAATCTGCCGATACCGCGAGTGCAGGCGCGCCTTCCTCCGGGACCCAAAGGGATAGACACCGAACAGATCCCACCCGCGGCGGAGGTCGTCGAAGCTGTCCCGCATCGGACGAATCGATCCAGCACCACCGCTGTCGAAATCGCATACGACCCGCGCCACGGTGAGTGGCGGTTTCACCAGGGTTGCCCGGAACAGGTACAGCTGATCAGCGGCCAGCCCGAACTCGAGATCATAGGGTCCCAAGGCCTTTGCGAGGTCGGCGCCGATGACTGTCGCCTGATGCGGGATCGGCTGCGATCCGATCATGAACTGATGCGTGTCGAACGGGACGGCACCCCAGACAGTCGGCACCGGCCCCCGCCGACCGATCGCGCGCACTCGTCCGTAACCCCAATTGGCCCGCGGTTGACCTTCAGCGCTCAGCAGAGTGACCATCGAATCCACGGCATCGGGATCCGCAAAGGCGTCGCCCGCATGCATCAGCCAGATGAGGTCGCCGGTAGCCTTCTCGATCCCCTTGTTCATTGCGTCATAGCGACCGCCGTCTGGCTCTGAAACCCAGTGGTCTGGTTGCGGTTCCAAACTCTGCAGGTAATCGGTTGTCTCCTGTCCGGAGCCTCCGTCGACGATGATGTGCTCGATTTCGCCCGCGTACTCCTGTGCGCGCAAACTGTCGACCGTCTTGTGCAGGCCTGCAAGATCTTTGAAGCAGATGGTGATGACGGAGACCTTCGGCGGCGACGCGGTCTCGGTCTCGACGGGCGCCGGCAGGGTTGCCGGCGTGATGGTATTCGGTTGAGATTTCACTTGTTTCCTTGATCGTTGCCACACATTGCGCATGTTCACCAGCGCAGCTCTCGGGACACCCGTTGCGGCGTAGGCGACGGCGTAGGGTCCCGGGCGACCGTGACGGATTCCCGCACGCACCGCCGCCAGCGAAGACTTGCCCGCGCCCGCGTGGATCGCAGCGGTCATCGGACTCGTGAACAGGTAGTCGCCCCGGACTCGCGCACTGCTCTCCGCGAGATGCGTGAGCCCCCAGTCGATGTACTCGTCAGTGCGGTTCTTCGACGATCGCGACACCGACTCCGGTGGCCGCCCGTAGCGCACGAGCGCTTCAGTCGCTGATTCGATCCGCACGTCGGGAATATCGGTCTTGACCTGCATCAGCCATCGGGCTTCGTCGTGAACCGAGCCCGCCGACACACTCAGCGGCACCTTGTCGACGACGGAACGGGAGAAGATCATCGTCGACGCCTGCACTCCCGAACCGCCAAACCGCACCCCGTCGCGGAACGTGAACAGGTAGTCGTCGACACGCAGATCGGAGGTGATCAGTCGTCGAGGCTGCAACAGGTCACGCCCGTTGACGCGAGTAGTGCAGCGGCAGGCCACAATCCAATGCTCCGTATGCGGACGCAGTTCAAGCTGCCGAGACAGTTTTTCAGGCAGCCAGATGTCATCGTCGTCGAGCAGTGCGATGACACTTCCGGTGCTGTGCGCGACTCCGATATCACGGGCGATCGAAGGCCCCGATGCCGGAGTCGGCGTGTGCAACACCACGATTCGGTCGTCGTCTGGCACATCCGGCGCGCACGCCGCATCGACGACGACGATCACCTCAGCGACCGGGTAAGTCTGGTGCAGAGCAGACGTCACAGCGTCGTACACGCTGCTGCGTCCGACGGTGGGGATGATGACCGAGACGCGCTCAGTACTGGTGATCATGCGTGAGCCGCCTTCCGGTGAGGTTCCGAGCCGCGAAAACTGTTGCGAGTATCGCCAGCATGGGTAAGAGGTTGTAGTTGATCGGCGAGAACAGGAGGTCCCATAGGGCCTGTGCGGACATCAACAATGCGGGCGCTGCCCAGACGCCGTATCGAGAGACGTTCCACACGATCGTGAGCGCCGCAACGAACAAGAACCCCGGCAGCAGCGCGGCGAAGACTCCACCCTCGGCCCACGACGTCAGGAACACCGAGTGCAACGACGTGGAGCCGTTCGGCAGGCGCCACATCGACTCGATCGGAAGGCTCGGGTCGAAGCCCATCGTGATCGCCAGCGACTTCCCATGCTCGAAGACGGCCGGGGGGATCAGGTCCGCGCTACCCCATCCGAGAATCGGGCGGTCCATGATCGCCGCGATCGACAGCGGCGATTCGGTACGACCGGCGAGAATCACCGGCACGCCGGCGACCTCCTGTGATTGCTGCTTGAGCTGTACCGACTGACCCGCGAGCCCAGATTCGGCGACAAATGTGACGATCGACGACGTGAGGTAGGCGAGCACGAACAGCGCCAGCATCTGGATTCCGCGATGCAAACGTTTTCCCACCCAGCCCACAAAGAGCGCGCTCGCAACGAAGAAGCACACCAGGGCATGTGATCGGAAGTTCTGAGACAGGCTAAAGCCCGCAAGAGCCACCATGAATGCGATCTGCATCGCCAGAGTGGCCTTGAACCGAATCAGTAGATACAACAGGGCAAGGGAGACGAAGGGGGCGTATCCGTACTTCCACTTGTCCTCGAAAGTGTTGACATTCACCAGCGGAAATCCGACAACCGCGAAAAACACGATCGATCCGACAGCGATACCGAACGTCAAAGCGAATATGCGCGTGAGACTTCGACCGGCGAGTACCACAAACCCGGAGAAGTACAGCGCAAATGAAGCCCATTGGAGAACGCGCTGGTCGCTCGGCGCCACACCGTTGACGAGCGCGGACGCCCCGTACGACGCGCATCCGAGGCACGCGAGCGCCAGCACCCACGCTGTACCTGGGGTCAGCCTCACCAGCAGAATTGCCGGAGCGACCAGCATGCACACAGCACTCAGTCCGGTCAGCGTGTAGCCGAGCACCGGGATGACACACGTGGCCCCCGCTAGGATTAGGGCACACTCAGACAACCCGCTGCCGAGAATCCGCTTCCGCGCTTCAAAAAGCAGTGGACCCCTGCGAGCCACCCCTAACGGCTCATAGACAGCCGTCATCGACATTTTCCGCACACTTGGTTCCCCCCCCAAGAGATTGCGCGACACAACAACAACCGTCGGTCGCGCCTCAACCATACTGCATTTCTGCTTCGACATCACGATCAAGGAATGCCGCTTCTCTTAGCTGCGCGAACATTGGTGGTGTCGCGCACTTGAGGTGCACGTTGGTGCAAGGTACCTTCGAGCAACACAAACTAGGAGGTCGGACAGTTGGCGTCCCCTGATCGCGCCACCTCTTCGCACGCTTGGAAGATCAAGCGCCCCGCGTTATCGGTAATCACAATGACACTGGTAGCAATTGTGATCTTGTGCACCTTTGAGTTCGTGAGTCCAGCCCCTCTCGCGTCCGGTCAGCAAGATGCCCCACGTCCGGCACTGGGCGTCAACTCGATCACGCTGCGAGAACCGGCCACGCGCAATCGTGATCTCGATCTCATCAAGAAGGATGGGTTCACTTATCTTCGCGTTCCGGTCGAATGGCCCATCGTCGAGGCGAGCCCCGGCGTCTACGACTGGTCTGAGTCGGATTCCATCATTCGGGGTGCGCGTCAACGCGGATTGCTGGTGATCGGCGTACTGACCTACACACCGTCGTGGGCCGCAGTGCCAGTCGGACCGGAGTACCTCCACCCCGGCCCCAAGTCAGCCGGGCCGTTCGCGAACTTCGCGCGATTGGCTGCCGAGCGCTACCGGGGACAGGTGAACGCATGGGAGATCTGGAACGAACCGAACATCGTGGCGAGTTACGCACCACGAGCGGACGCCACCATGTACTCGTCCCTGCTCAAGGCGGCGTACCCGGTGATCAAGGCGGCTGATCCGGCAGCGCTCGTCCTGACCGGCGGAACCGCACCGGCCGTCGACTCAGCCACGCAGATCTCACCCGCGAGTTTTGTAAGAAGCCTCTACCTGAACGGGGCGGGCAACAGTTTCGATGCTGTCAGCATGCATCCCTACAGTGGCACGGCCAATCTCAGCGCACCCACGGTCGACCCCAGCTCGTCGCAGCTTGCCATTTCCGCCGTCACGGCGACCCTCGCCGCGAACGGGCAGAGCCAGAAGAAGATCTGGTTCACCGAGTTCGGTGCGAGTTCTTCGGCCACCTATCAGTACGGCGTCTCCGAGGCACGGCAAGCCGAAATTCTCGCCGACGGAATCAGCTACCTCCACAGCCTCCCCAATAGTGGACCCATCATCATTTTCGATTACCGCGATTTCGACTCGAGCAGCACCAATGGAGAGTTTCATTTCGGGCTGCGTCGCACCGATTTCTCCACCAAGCCCGCATACTTCGCGGTGCGCAACCTTTTGGCCACGATGGGGCCGTAGATGCGCTTCACGGTCACAGGAACTGACCTGCTGTTTTCGGGCTCTCGCTTCCTCGGAGTAATCACGCCTGTCCACACGCCGGACATCGACAGCGTGCGGGCGCGAATGGAAGCGATCGCCGCACTCGGCCCCCAGACCCGCATCGCTCTGACACCAGACAGGTCGCGACGTCGTTGGCTCTACGATCCCTCGTCGGCATCGGACATCGTTCAACACCTCCCTGCAGAGATCGAAGCGCTCGACCCGGTCCGAATGCTCGAGACGATCAGAAGCGGACGCGGCGAACGCCGACCGTTCATTCTCTATCTGGGTAGGCACACGATCGCCGCGGACGTGCACCACGGCCTCGGCGATTCGGGCCTCATCAAATATCTAGCCGCGACTGTGTTCGCCGACATGTCCACCGATGAGGCGCTCAGCTACCTCCCGGCGCGCCCACTGCGAGCCCCGACGCTCCAAGCACTCAGACGCACGTTCGGAAACCGGCCTGCTCGTACGGCGCGTGCCGTGCGAGCTATGGTCGCATTCGGTGACGACCTGGATGCCGCCGCGTACCCGCCCTCGAATGGACGTATCGCATCACCTGGGTCGTCTGAGCCGATCTACGCGTCAGGAATCTGCGAGATCGACCCCGAAGCGTCGCGCGAGCTGAAGCGCTGGCGCGACCTCGTCGCACCGGGCGCACGCTCGGCCGCGATCTGGGCACTACTGACCCATCGCGCAGGCGCAATCGCGGGATTGCAATTCGCAACCGGGACACGCATTGCGGTCGACGGCCGCCGCTACCTGCCACCGGGACAGCTCTATCTCGGCAACTTTGCACTCGGACTCCAACTACCCATATCTCCGTCCGATCATCCAAAAGCGGTGAGCGACAACCTCGAAGGAATCGTGGCCACGGGGGCGCCGCTGATGGCGATGGGGTTGTTCGGCGCTGCCGCCTGGACGGCCCCACGACTGTGGCAGGCCCGCTGTCAACGCACACCTCGAATCGATGACACCTCGCGACCGATCGATCTCGTGTTCTCCGACGTCGGACAGTGGCCGGAGGCGGCGATTCCGTGGGTGAGCGGTGAACAACGCTGCTTCGCTGGGTATCTCGACCCTGATTCGGCGCGCGGAATGACGATCATGAGTTCTGCGTCAGGCGGTTTTCGCTGCTTGTCCATCTCCTACCGGGCCGATGCCATCGACCGCGCCGCGGTGGATCGCATGATCGAGCTGTTGGCCGATCCCGTTGGCCTACTGGAAGATTCGACGTGGGCGTGAGGACCTGAGCCTGGCCCTCCGCCCCCTGCAGGTCGTCAGGTCTGGCACGTCGAGGGCGCCTTCTCGCCCCGGAAGCGCGCCGCAACCCACTTCGAGCTGTCGTCGTCCAGCGTGACAGTCGTGTGCGTGGACTCGGGCTGGACAACATGCTTGACGACGGCTCCGCGGTTGCACGCGCGCGACACCGCAGCATCTACCCACTCTGGCGAGATGAGTGCGTCTTTGGCGCCGTTGACAACGAGGATGGGCGCACTGAGCCTGCGTTGGGGTAGCGCCCATCCCCGGAGTTTCGCGGCCAGATCATCAGTGGCAGCTGTGGATTCCGGCCGCACGTCATCGGCGGTCAGCCGAACCATGACGTCCTGTCGTCGGCCGCGGTCCCGCTCACTGCAGCCCATGAGCAGACGCTGTTGGTTGAGCGCTTCCCCGTGCAGGTAGAGACTCTGGTCCAGATCAGGGTACACCGCATGCAAACCCGCAATCAGCAACGGCGCCAACGCAATCTGATCGAGCGAAAGTTGGCCTGCTGCAGCCAATTCCGCGATCTCCGTCAGGTCGACGGCAGGCGCCACCGCAACGGATCCGACCAGGTCCAGTCCCGCCCCGTAGTCTTTTGCGTACTCGTTCGCGGCCCACGCGGCCTGCCCACCCTGTGAACCTCCCTCGGACAGCCACGTGGTGGAGGTGGAGTCGAACAGTATCCGCAGCGCCCGCACGGCGTCGATCATGTTGAACGCAGCAGTGCGTGGCTCGAGGTAGGGGTGGGTTCCACGCGACCCGAGACCCTGGTAGTCGGTCATCGCAACGGCGTACCCGCCCTTGACCATTCCGGTGAGCCCGGTCGAATAGCCGAGTAGATACGGATCACGCGACGGCCCGCAGTCCCGGGTCAATCCGGTGGTGCCGTGACCAAACGAGATGACGGGCCAACCGCCTGCCGGCGGCCGACCCTTCGGGACGACGAACACGCCGGACACCTCTGTCCCGCGGCCATCGACACCCGACGTCGAGTGGTACAGCGCGCGCTTCACCGTACCGACGGCGGACAATGCCGGATCGACGCCGGTGAAAACGTCTGAGCTGACGATCGTGCCCCTGTTCGCAACCGCATCGGCTGCGATGGACGGCAGAGCCGCGTCCGACAACCGGCCCGTCGACTGAATCGGTTCCCCTGCACAGGCACTGAACATCAGGCACGCAAGGCAGACAATGAGCGCCCGGAACCGAGCAGTCACACCTGTGAACCTGTAGGCAGCGTCAAGCCCGCGCCGTAATGCTGCTCGAGCTCGGCGGCGATCGACGCCATCGTGAACCGTCTCTCGATGAGTTCTCGCCCTCGGCGCCCCATTTCGCGGGCGATGTCCGGGTTGTCGATGAGATGCGCGACGGCCTGCGCGACGGGACGCGGCCCCGAGTCGATGGTGAGGCCGGCTCCACTCGCACGCACGTCCGGCGCGAGCCCACAATCGTTCCCGATGATGACTGGGACGCCGACGGACATCGCCTCCAATACAGACATCGGATAGGGCTCGTTGACCGAAGGTAGTACGTAGATCGACGCGCTCCGTAATCGCTGAGGCGAGGCCTCTGGGTCGACCGGACCCTCCCACGTGATGCGATCGCTGCCCTCGATGGCTTCGGAAATCCGTTGCCCCTCGCCCCCGTCCGGACCGACCAGGTTAAACCGCGCATCGACCCCGTCGCTGATGAGTTGCTTTGCCGCAGAGACGAAATCGGCTGGCCGCTTGCGTTCCTGCAGACGTGCGAGGAACAGCACCTCCGGAGTGTCCGCGGCGTCGCTGCCGAACGGCTCCGCCTGCGGATACAGCGGAACCCCGTTGCGCAGATGCACGAGATTGATCGACTCTCCGTCGAGGATCTCCTCGATCCCCTGCCGCTCGTTGTCGGTCAGGTAGAAAACTGCCTCGGCGTTGTGCAGCAGCCGTCGTACCAGCACCCTGTCGAAGAGCCGACCGCCCGCCCCCGGTCTCGGAACGATCATCCCGTGCGGTTGAACGACGTACCGAATCCGTCCGATCAACGCCGCGTAGGCAAGCGGAAGCATGACCAGATCACGCGCGAGATGCAGATGTACCACGTCGACGCCGCCGTTGCGCTTGCCCCACAGGCGTCCGAGCGCGCCGGGCGAACTACACCCGACGAAGCCCGACCGGGGAATGACAGTGCGCGTCCGGTGTAACGACACCGGCACATCATTCACTGATTCGGGAACCGGATCGTATCCACGAGCGCCGGCGATGAGTTCGACGTTGTGGCCCCGGGACTGCAGTTCGTGGAGTTGATTCAACGCGACGCGAGTGGGCCCACCATACGATCCGTCAGGGCTGACGAGCGTGACAGCGTGCGTTATCCGCATCATGCATCCTTCTCAAACCAATCCCCTGGGACTCGACGACAAATAGCCACGAGCCGACCCCTTTTAAGCTCCGCGATCAACGATGGCGAATGCTCCCGTTGGCCGCGAAGGGTAGGAAGAATCTAGCAAACAGAACCAGGGTCCTCTGAGACCAGCAGAGTGGAGCGCGTGCGCTAACCCGCAAAGATTTCCGCGAGTTGGCCCATATCCTCAACCCGCTCTTTGTGCGTCGGCGCGACGGGTGCGGCAAGTAGGCAGGTGACACCTGCCGCGCGGAACGCCTCGACGCGCTCGGCGACCAGCGAGCGCGGTCCGATCAGACTCATCGCAGCCACCAGATCAGCGGGCACCGCAGCGGCTGCCTCGACCTTCTTGCCGTCGAGATAGAGATCCTGGATCTCCTTGGCCGCGTCGGCGTAGCCGTAGCGCACGGCGAGCTGGTTGTAGAAGTTCTTTCCGCGCGCACCCATGCCGCCGATGTAGAGCGCCGCCTGGTGCCTCACCATCTGCGACGCGTTCTCGATCTGCTCGGGGTCCTCGGTCACTCGCGCGGTCGTCTGGACGACGATGCCGAGCTCCGGCAGCGACGGATCGCGCTTGGCCTTGCCCGCTGCCAGCGGTTCACCGAAGGCGACGTCGACGTACTCGGGATGGAACAAGAAGGGTTGGAACTCCTCGAACATCTCCGCTGCGAGCTCAGTGTTCTTCGGGCCGATAGCGGCGAGTAGCATCGGAATACGTTCGCGCACAGGGTGATTGATGATCTTCAGCGGCTTGCCGAGCCCTGTGCCGCCATCCTCCTTGGTGAACGGCAACGTGTAGTGCTTGCCTCGGTACTCCGTCTTATCCCGACGCCAGATCAGTCGACAGATGTCGGCGTTCTCACGCGCGCGCCCCACCGGGTAGTCGTACTTCACGCCGTGGAAGCCCTCGATCACCTGCGGCCCCGACGCCCCGATGCCCAGCACGAAGCGACCACCACTGATGAAGTCGAGTCCCGCGGCGGTCATCGCCAAGTTCGACGGCGTGCGCGAATACATCGGCAGGATCGCCGACTGCAGCTCCATCTTCTCGGTGCGCGCTGCGATGTAGCCGAGCTGGCTCACGGCGTCGAAGCTGTATGCCTCGGGCACCGCGATGCGGGCGACACCGGCCGATTCGAAGTCGACGAGGTTGTCGATGGTCTCGCGGAAATCACCGGCGTAGTTGATGGGCATACCGAGCTTGATGGCAGAAGCGGTCATGGTTTCGGATTCTTCCACAGTGCTTCGACGCCGCACCAGGCCCGCCCGAGCGCTCGCTCGCCCCGACCGCCGGTCGAGCCGCCTCCGCCGGTCGAGCTGGTCGAGACCACTCACACAAATCGGACATTAGCTGCGCAAATGGTGTCCGCCCACGATCAGTTCGGTGAACACTAGGTGAACACCGTGTGCAGATAGGCAAACTCGCAGGTCACAAACACACGGCAGTCGAACTTAATTTAGGCGAAACCTTAATCCGGGCAGCATGATATTGCCCATGAGCGGAGAGATGCTTGTCCTCGTGTTGCTGGTCATCACAGCACTTGGCTTCGACTTCACCAACGGATTTCACGACACCGGAAACGCCATGGCGACATCCATCGCCACGGGCGCACTCAAGCCCAAGGTCGCGGTCACGATCGCGGCCATCCTCAACCTCGTCGGCGCGTTCCTCTCGGTCGAGGTCGCGGCGACAATCACCAAGAACATCCTTCACCTACAAGACAAGTCCGGAGCCCTGATCTCCGGCATCGACGCCAACGAAGCTCTACTGATCATCTTCGCCGGCCTAGTCGGTGGCATCCTCTGGAACCTCTTCACCTGGCTCTTCGGTCTGCCGTCGAGCTCGAGCCACGCTCTGTTCGGCGGACTCATCGGTTCGGGTATCGCCGCGCTGGGCGCGAGCGGCATCGACTGGCACGGCGTGCTGTCGAAGGTCATCATCCCCGCGCTCGCCTCGCCCTTCATCGCCTGCGCCGTCGCCGCGGTCGGCACCTGGTTGATCTTCAAGATCACCGCAAAGATCCTGGTCTCCAAGCAGGAGAAGGGCTTCCGCAGCGGACAGATCGTCACCGCATCGCTGGTCTCCCTTGCTCACGGCACCGGCGACGCACAGAAGACGATGGGCGTCATCGCACTCGCCCTGATCTGCACCGGTCACCTCAGCGCATCGTCGGTCAAGCACGGCCTGCCGGTCTGGATCGTCGTCAGCTGCGCCGGAGCCATCGCCCTCGGCACCTACCTCGGCGGATGGCGCATCATCCGCACGCTCGGCAAGGGCCTCGTCGAGATCAGCTCCCCGCAGGGCATGGCCGCTGAAGCCAGCTCCGCCGCCATCATCCTGACCAGCTCGGCAGCCGGCATGGCACTGTCGACGACGCAGGTCGCCACCGGCTCGATCCTCGGCTCCGGCGTCGGCAAGAAGGGCGCCCAGGTCCGCTGGGCCGTCGCAGGCCGCATGGTCATCGCCTGGGTCACAACGCTTCCCGCAGCGGGCATCGTCGGCGCTGTCTGCTACGGCCTCGGCCACCTGCTCGGCGACGTCGCCGGCGCTGTCGTCATCTTCGTCCTACTGGTCGCGGCGTCGGCATACATGTACTGGCGTGCACAGCAGAACAAGGTCGATTCCAACAACGTCAACGACGAATGGGACGACGAGACCAACTCGATCATCCCGCCGAGTGCGCAGGACGGTCCGCGTCAGGTCCCCGATCCGACAGCGATGACGTAGGCAACCAGAGACGACGACGGACGACTAAAGGAAAAGCTGAATCTCATGGACATCCTCGAATCGATTCTCAAGGTTTTCGCAATCGGTCTGGTTCTCGGCGCAGGTCTGCCCGCACTGTTCGCGGTAGGCATGGTCTGCGAGGCGCGCGGTGAAGGCGGACTCAACGCCGACGGCACCACCTCGGCACCCAATCCCGCGCTGCGCGCGCTGGGCTACGTCTTGTTCGCGATCGTCGCGGCAGTGATCGTCATCGGCCTGCTGTGGATCTGCCGCCAGACGCTCAACTACTACTTCGACATCAAGCTCTTCCCCTCCTGGGCATACAAGTAAACCCAAGCGCCACTCGACATTTCGATTTCGAACCGAAAGGCATCATGGCCACCACGTCGCTGTTCGAATCCGCCGTCAACTGGATTCGCAAGGGCTACCCCGAAGGGGTCCCACCCACCGACTTCCCGCCGCTGCTCGCTCTGCTGACCAAGGTGCTCGACGACGACCAGATCATGCACGTGTGCATGGAACTCGCCGCCGAGCAGGGAATCGGAACCCCACTCACCGAGGAGCAGATCGCGGGCGCGATCACCAAGGTCTCCGACCAACCGCCGACCGAGTACGAGGTCAACCAGGTGGCATCTCGGCTCGCCGCGGTCGGGTGGCCGTTGGCGGCGGAGACCAAGAGTTCTGAACACGACGCCGAGGATCTGAGCTCACCGAGCTGAGATCACGGTGAGCTGAGACTCCTCAGCCATCACGAGTATCCGGTCCGGGCCCGGCCCCCCCCCGCGGGGGGCGGGGTTGATAGCCGCCCACCACCCGGGCGGGGGGGGTGTGTTGGGGGGGGGGGGGGGGGG